>JAIPGO010000115.1 GCA_021736135.1 Candidatus Cloacimonadota bacterium | reverse complement strand
GTCTATAAAGATCAATTTTTTTACTGAGAATTACCACTAACACATAAACAGGGACTAAATTCTTAACCTATTTCCCTGCTGATCCATCTAATTTAAATTTTCACCTCTGATATTCTGCCAATTATGCAGAATTCATATATAAATATCCTCCACCTGCATGTTAAGATTTTTGCATAATCCGTCGCTTTCAGGTTGCTCATATTGAAACCTGTCGGTATCGAAATGAATTTCCTGTTCAGCTACAGAGGCATATTCACTCTCTTGTTTTGCTAAATATCTCACTTTTCGATAATTCACTTGCCCCTGATTAAGTACCGGCTTATTAGTAAGTTCCAGCTTATTACACTTCTCGGTTATTTTCCGGGATACTTCTAATCTGCTACTTAAAAATACTGCAAAATAGAAGACGCTGCCATCAATGGTATAACTGTAATTAACCGGCGCCTGATCCCTGATATCCTTCGGATCATACCTTAAGGATACACTTCTATCAAGAACCTTCTCCAGTTCTTTTTGAAATTCCTTTGCCGATTTTCTGATATATTCGGGAGGAACTTCTTCCATTACCTTTTCTGTCTGAAATTCGCTGATTATTTTCACATAGATGGGAACGTCAGCTTCCCCTTCAAATGGATATTTCCCCGCTATTTTATAATATTCTTCCAGTACATCTCCATAATACCGTAAATGCCTGAGTCTAACACCATCGTGAGGATCAACTCTCGGATCTAAAGCTGTGGCACATCCGCTCAGCAGAATGATCATTAACACTATCAATATAATCTTCATCGTCTTCCTCTCTGTAATTTAAGTCATAGGCAGATAATTATTTAAATAATGAAAAACCCAGGAAAAAACCGTTTGCTATGGTATAGTTTTTGCCGGATATTCCAACTCTATATTTAAGGTAAATATTCATATTTCGGGACTTATTTTCTATCTGATACCCAATTACAGGGGATAGTGATACATTTCTCGATTCTGAGTTTTCTATTTTTTCTCCATTAAACTCGTCTTTCTCAGTTCCGGACCAGGTAAATATTGTTCCAATACCAATGTTCGTGGGAGTATAATAAATTAACCTGCCGGCATAATGAATTTCATTGCCCTCTTTCTCAGTACCGCTATCGTCAAGGTTACTATAATGAGTTTCAATATTATTATGCCACATTACCTTACTCGAAAGCAAAAAGTTAGATCCTAATTGAAAATCTGCTGCCAGGCTCAGTTCATATGCCTGACGTTCGCTGCCTGAAGGGAATATATCACCATGTCTGATCTCATCCGTTGCAGCACCACTGCCCCACTGAAAATCAAATTCAACGATTAATCTGCTATAACGATCTCTTCGCAAAAGCACTTTCCCGCCTAAAGTAATATCACCATTACCGCTCTGACCTTTACGATCATTATAATACTGCTCATATTCCGGCAAAGGATTCACTTCCAGGTCCTGCTGCAGTACTATTGGCATATTGGCATAGATATACAGGTCGTTAAAAAGTGAATAGCCACAGGTTAAAGACAGGTTTTTTAAAAACAGCTCGGGTTTGGCCTCTTGATCATAATAATCATAATAGGATATTTCCTTATCCTCATAATTCCAGTATGATGTAGCGCTAAGGGCTGAAATTTCCATCTGAAAATATGCTGTTCTTGCCTTTGGTAAAAAGGTCAGCCCCGTAACTGGACCATTGACCATCTCATTTAAGTTTAATGAGTATAAACTACATGTTACTAACATTACGCTTAAGACGAAAATCCTTCCTTTCATTTTTTCCTCCTTTAATATAAAACTTCCTTATGGAAATTGATTTATTTGTTTTTGAGCTGCTTTATATTGCATTATCTGCTGAATTACTTTTTCTCCCATTTCATTAAGTAAAGGATCTTTGTCTCTGGCAAATTCGTAAGGGTATCCCCAGTAAAGCAATTCATCATTCCTGTAGGCCAGCATATAATTTGCGAGATAACCGCCTGAATCAAGCTTATAAACCTGGATTTCGTAAGTATCCGGCGCGTTGACGCCAGTAAAACTTAAGGTATATATCGGAGTAGTCTTTGTTATGATCCTTGTTTCACTAATAGACATGCCCTTTCTTAGCTGGGAAATATCTGAAGAAGTAAATCTGGCTCCTGTGCACCCGGCTGCTGAGATAAGTATTGCTATTAGTAAGTGGAACATTATTACTATAACTGTTGACTGATCCCCTTGTTACCGAATCTTACTGATTCCATTCCTTCTCCTTTTTTACTAAGATATTACTACTCCACCTTTGATTTTGAAATAGATTTCTCTCCTGATCAATAATAGAATGAGCCAACACTCTCTTTCTTAAGTTGATAAGCCTCAATCAAATCTTGAGATATCTTCAGCACTTCCTCATCTTCACTTTTATTCAGTTCATAAAAAAATCCCCAGTAGAACAAATTTTGCTCTTTATATAAAAACAAATAATCCGCTGTACTTGTTAATGTCTCACTCGAAGTTAAACCTCCTGGAAAACCCGGTGATGGTGGAGTATAAGTTGACGTGGTGCTCATACCCGTTTGCATTTGATATACTTCCACATAATAACTCATCTCGTTACTGGTAAAACGGAAACTCTCCTCGGGGGCTTTTTCAACAAGTTCTCTTACTTCCAGGTATGTCATATCCCGCTTAATCGTCTGGATCTGATCCAGTGTAATATAACTGGCACAACTGCTGATAATAATTGTTAAAATGATTATAGCCGGCAGCTTGAAAATCTTCATGAAACTCACCTCCGTCTAAAGATATCAGTTACTTTGAACTAATTTTCGATAATATCTAAGACCACAAATCTATCCTTTCCCCTTATAAATAATTACTAATTCAGAAAATATTATTATTGAATTTTGTTGTCAATAAAATCTTATGGTTTTAGTAATTATTCATTATATCGCGGTTTGATTATAAACCAGTGAGGGAAGTATTGATATAATAGAAACTTTACATATTTCCGAGAAACTTAAGAGACTGTTCAATGTAACTCTGTATATGATAACCAAAATTATTAAAACGAAGATAAAAAAGTGCACATCTGCTGTGCTTCAAGCAGGATTATCAAATTTGACAAAACTTTTTATATAAGAGGTTAATCAGGGAAATTTTTAGTCCGCAGGACTTATTTATTTGTAGAAAAGGATGTTGTCCTCCCCTCCCCGCGACCGGCTCCGCCAGTCGCGGGGAGGGATGCTCTTATCTTTTTTCTACAAATAAATATCCCCAATGGGGAAAAGAAGAAATAAACGACCGAAAGCGCTTTCTTAATGCTTTATAAACGACATCAACCTGAGCTATATTTGTCAAGAAAACATCAAGGCGTGCAGTATTATTGATCTTATTAAAGATAAGTTACTGAAAAGGAGTGCCTGATGTTGAACAGTCTCATACTTTAAGTGTTTAGGCGCTTACGAATAATATTCTTACATTTTTTGGCAGAAGAGGAAGTCGATAGTTCTGAAAACTAACGTTTTCTACAAATTAACATGGTTAGTTTACTCCAAAATAATGAGACAACCATTGCGGAGGTCTAACGACCATACGCAAGGTCTCACCCGCAAACCAGCTTCCAGGATTTATCTCTTATGATTCATGGTTCGGGATGTATTTGTGTAGCGTAAAGTTGTATAGCAGGTACTATCACACTTTATAACTGATGGGGAGGAACCGTAAGACGGCTTGGAGGGGAGTTAATAATGGTAACTCCCCTGCATCTATCAAATAATCATTAATCAACAACTACTACTTTTCGCTGAGCCTGATAACTTCCACTAGATTTCAATCGCACAAAATAAACGCCACTACTAACCTGCTTCCCGGCAATGTCCGTCAAATCCCAGCCAGCTTCCTTACTGCCATTATCAGTTTCCCTGATATTGCTTATAGACTTCACTTTCTGCCCTTTAACATTGAATATGTCAAACTGCACATCCTCGCTGACGGCTTTACCCATCCATAATATCCTGGCCTGAGTTCCGCGTAATTTACTACCAATCAACGGATTTGGATATACTAACAATCCATTTTCAATTGTATTGATGACTTCGTTATCTGGTGTACCAGTGGCATAAAACTCATAGGCTCCAATATCTACACTGTTACCCATTATCCGCAGATTACCTGCCAGATCATATTCCGGTAATTCTATTCCTTCCGGTAATTGCATAGTACCGCCATCGATCAACGGTGAATTTTGCAATGCGAAGTATTCCTCATCAACTAACGGAGCACAATCCAGATTTCCTTCCAGCCAGTTTAAGGTTGTAGGATATTCTCCATTGATTGGGATCCCGGCTTCTCCTTCTTCAATCAAAGAATATCCGATATTCACTAAACTGCCTGTGATGCCGTCTGCCCTCGTATCAACAGCCAGCTCATATAGATGATTTCCGTAAATGCAACTGTTATAGATATTGAAATCTGCCCCTGATTCGATACCAACGCAGGCTACATTTGCTGGAGCTGGATTCGCATTATTCATTATTGTGCAATTGATCAGGTTTATTTCCGTATAATAATCAGCCAGGATATTATAAGCCGAGGATATGGGGAGTGTAGAATTATAAAAATTATCCACGATCAGGCAGTTTATAACGTCTAATCTTGCTCTGTCTCCATCAAAGCAGCCATTGCGGAATATTATCCCACAACCAGCAGCGGATACAAGGCAGTTCTGTATGGCGCTATGGCAACCTGGATCTACCTGACACCATACTAAGCCCCCCTCAAATCCAGTTATCGTAATATTATTCATCTCAAATTCTATATTACCACGAAAGTTGAATGCCTCCTGGTAAGAATCCACAACCAATAAATCGTTTAGATATACAATTGCATATTCAAAGTTATCATTGGCAAAATAAAAATCCTGATCAACACTTTCTTCCATTCCCGGTCCATTGATAAAAGTTATATCTCTTAACTCATAATTAAATCCACTTGAGGAATTATCTCGTAAAAAATTACATCCCTGTGCATCTATTATCGTCTCAAGCATGGATGCTCCAATAATATTCACTCCTAATTTCATATTTAGGGGAAATATCTGATTATTCAGCTCCGGACTATATGTTCCTGGTAATAAATGTATTGTTCTGTTTTCTTCTGGATTTGGAATTATCCGTTTCATTGCCATGTCAATTGTCTGCATCGCTTCTAAGGGGTTTATTCCACTATTCGCATCATTCCCGTTGGGCGATACGTATAAATCGCCATCATAAAATTCATAATAAGCAGTATTCACATGCAGATCCAGGTAATCAAACTGAGTATAAACATCAGTATTTCCCATTCTGATAAAAAACATATCCGGGGTCAGACAACTGAAAGTATCAACATAAACGGATTTAACCTCCGGATTTTCATCATCAAGTGTCCATAATATATCCTGACCTGTTGAACCATGGTTGTCATAGATGCTGCATAAGTCCTTCTGACTGAATTCTACATCCGAATCAGAAGAAATTACTATTCCTCCTCCGTCGGTATAGGAAAGATTCCTCCTGATGGTTGTACCCCTTAATAATAAATTGCTATTCAATTTGCATCTGATAGCCCCGGCAGACATTACTGACCTGTTATCTTCGATAATACAATTTCTGACTTCTATTGTGGAATGCGCTATGGCTAATCCACCTCCTGATGTGTCAAATCCATGATGCAGTGTAAAACCTATAAGCTTCGTACCCTCTCCTTCATAGCTAACCGCTTTTACCACTGGCCCATCGTTATCACCGTCAATTAGCGTTGTATGAATATATGATTCATCACCTGTGAACATATACAAGCTGCCAATAACCAGCGTTTTTCCATCATAATCTATTCCCCCGATATACTCCCCGGGAAACACCAGTATTGTATCGAAATCAGCACTTTCTATAATTGCCTCATGAATGGTTACATAATCACCGCTTCCATCCAGATTAACGATAATAACCGTACTATAAACCAGGCTTAATTGAACTAAACAAATAATAATTGCCAGATTCTTCATAAAATTTCCTCCTTTTAGAATTTCATTTCAACGTATCAATCTGTATTAACTCCCAATAAATTACTTCTTCACTTTATACGTCCATCGGCTGCATACATAACGTATTAAAATACACAAAAAACATCTTTCTCATTTTACTTCTTTTTTAATCGCATTTTCCTTTTAGCATTAATTGACATTTGTGAATTCCCTGTCAACTATTATCACAAATTATGTTGTATCTTCCCAAATTAAACCCATTTTGTGCAACTGGATTTTGCATAGACCAGTAAGCTTCTGTGTACAGAAAAGTTAGCTAATCTATTTATTTCTGTTATCATTTCTATCTTTCTCTATGCTCCCGATATATCGGGAACCGCTATTTGTGAAATCCTATTGCAAAACGGGTTAAACTAAAATTCTTGTATCTTATAATTGACAAATGATGATTCGACTGATTATTTTTCCTCCGGCATTGGGATATAATAAGAAGTATGAATAATTCATATTTGCTCTCTGTGAATTCTATTTTCTCAGTGGTAAAATCTCATAAAAACGTTTCGAAGTGCCCTTAAGGTGCCTTACAGGAGGATATAAGGTGCCTGTAAGGTGCCACAACAAAGCACAATCTAACAGAATATTGTTAGATTGATCTATATTGTCCTTCCTTATACCAACCTTAGTGCCACCTTAGTACCTCAGGTAACGAAAAGTAAAGTACGGATTATAATAGAGGAAAGAAAATTGCTGCTATTCGCAAATATCTAGTACACAATATGGGTTAAACCGCGCTATCAGGATTATCTGCGGTTATAAGTTTAACTTCAAGAGAGAAAACTAACTTTTTCTGGCATTAACATGCTTAATGCACTCCCATAGAAAATTATCTCTGAAGTATGCTTATTTCCCCGATTATCCCGGATGATGTTACTTGACCTGAGTATATTCCGCACAAAATTAAAAAGGATTATGCAGGCGGTTTACAGGTCACCCCCGGTACTGGCGCATTGACCATTGCTGCAATATCCAGAGAATATAGACTACTGATGATTATTAGAATAAGAATATTATTCTTCTCCTAAATACTCCCCTCTCTGAAAATATTTACCGGCAATACTAAGGATTGTTAAACTGATTTACCGGTTCATATAGTTCAATCTGTTTAACGGCTTTTTCGCCTATTTCATTTAATAAGGCATCTTTGGAACGGGCAAATTCATGAGGATATCCCCAATACAATAAGGCATCATTTTTAAATGCTATCAAATAATTTGATCTATAATCGCCGGATGATATCCTGAATATGTAAACTTCTATTTTATCCTGTGTGCTCACATCGCCCAGAATGAAAGTAAGTACCGGCTGAACTTCTGTGATCAGCAAAGTTTCTTCTATAGACATACCTTTTCTCAGGTAGGCGGCATCTGACAAAGTAAATTGTGCACAACCGGCTGCTAATAGCAGTATTATGAAACTTAAAAACAATACTCCCTTTATTCCTCTGGTATTATCCTTCTTTTTCGCCCAAAGTTCCGGATTCATATTTTCTCCTTTATCGCTTCTTTATTAAGCTGAAGACGGTCTTTCTGCTAATTGTTGTAATTGTTTTTCGCCTTTTTGGCTAATGAAAATCCATCAATTATATCTTGTGAAATACCCTGGATCTCTTCATCTTCACTTTTACTCAACTCGTTAAAAAATCCCCAGAAATATAACTTATTATCCTTATATAGAAATAAGTAGTCATCTGTTATAGGAACAGTATAGGTTCCACCTACCGGATTTGTCTGCGTCGGAGGAGAATAACAGGTTTTCGTACCAGTCTGCATTTGATATACTTCTGCATAATAGACCTGATCATTGCCATTGACCAGGTAATCATACTGAGGTGGTTTCTCTAACATTAATCTGACTTCCTCTCCGGTCATATCCCTGGTGACATTCTGGATCTGATCCATAGTGATCAGGTTCATGGCGCAACCAGCCAGTAATAAATAGATGACAATTAATAAAAACACTCTGTAAATCGTCATAAATACCCCTTTTAATACTTATTTTTAATCCTGCCAGATAATTGGCATTTTTTTAACCACTCCGTCTCAATGTGTCTTTGATATATCTATGAATATGTGATTTCCTGTCAACTGAATTTTAGGAATCCTGGCATCCACCCGAAATTTTTAAATATCTCTCCTGTTGTAGAGTTTCATTTCCCTGAAAGGGATATATTTGTATAGCGTAAGGTTGGCTCGGTGCTCCGAGACTACCTTATGAATGATGCATCCCCCCCACCCCATCAGCGCTGCGCACCGATGGGGTGGGGGGGGCGTTTCATTTTTTACATAAGGTAGCGCTTGCGGTGCAACCCTACGCTATACAAATTTATCCCGTACCGGGAATTATAAGAGATAAATCCTAATTATTACTTTATAAAATATGAAGTTACTCCATATCTTGAATAATAAAAACGGGGGAATGCCAGATATATCATTTTCTGACCTCCCCAAAAAATTTTATAAAAATCTCAATTCGGGATGATCTTTTTCCCATAAAGGGATATATTTGTAAAAACGTACAGTAAATTTTAGGAGACAATTTCTAGCATTATTTTGTTAAATAAGAAGTTAACACATATCCTGAATAATAAAACAGGAGGATGTCGGAAAAGAAAGAATTGGTAAGCCATGAGACCAGGAAGTGTTCGGGAAGCGGTAGAAGGAAAGTGAAGATAAGTTTTTCATTTGACAGGGAATATCAGGAATGCCTTTTAGGTAAAGGATATTTTAAATAGGGAGATTCCTGGATTTTCTGACAAAAGTCAGAAAATGATATCAGCAATAGAATAAAACAGAGGAAGGTATTATGAAAAAGGTATTTTTAATCATGGCATTTTTTTACTTTAGTGTGACGTTATGTGCAACTCAGGTCTGGGTTGTAGGTGAAGTATTCACTCAAACCTGGTGAGGTTATTGTCCATCAGCCCGGCAAGGATTGCTGGATTTGGAGAATGATATCAATGCGGAATTTTTTATTCCCTTGATCTGGCAGGGCAACGGAACCTGGCCCAGCCCCGGTTACAGCACCAGAGGATCACTTTATGGCGTAGGCGGGATCCCGCATTCACAGTGGAACGGATTTGAGGAGATCGTGGGCGGTAATAGCACTACGATGTATAGTTATTACATCAACATGTATAACCAGTTAGAGCATGGTGGAAGTCCACTGGCAATGGAAACTGGTTTTAGTTTCAGTCCGACAGGCGACCTTCGGGTGCAGGTAGATGTGGAATTAACAAGTAATATTACTACTACAAATAACAAGATCGTCTATATAATTAAATGGCACCAGACTAATGATTATTTCTGTACTGTAGTCCGATATGAATATGAAAATTTCGGATTAACTACTGTCGGTGAGACGGGAACTTTCAGTCATGATTTTCCCATGAATGCTGCCTGGGATATAGAGGATCTCACTGCAGTGGCCATGGTTCAGACATATAGTGGAAATCACCAGATATTGCAGGCAAGTCAGTCAGGATTTACTGGTATTATCGCTGATTTTACCGCTTTAGATGTTAATGGATTTACCCCTTTTACGGCGCAGTTCTCTGATTTATCTTCCGGTAGTATAACCAGTTGGGAATGGGATTTTCAGAATGACGGCATTATTGACAGTTATGAGCAAAATCCTGCTTGGTTGTATAGTGAAGAGGGAATTTACAGCGTGAGCCTGACAGTATCAGATGAAACAGGGCGGACAACGGAAACGATTCTGAAAGAAAATTATATCGAAATATATCCTCCACTTGATTATGGAGATGTGGATGATAATGACGCCGTGGAAGCATTTGATGCTGCCCTCGTATTACAATACTTCTGCGAGATAGTTCCCACGGGAACAACGCTGCCCTGGGAAGAATGGAGAATCGAAACAGCAGATGTTGATGATAATGGAAGTGTTGAAGCTTATGATGCTTCCCTGATATTGCAATACAGTGTAGGCTTGATCACGGAATTCCCGGTGGAGTGATTGCGGGATCGAGATCCGAAACTCGAAATCCGAGACTTGAGATTTGAAGAAGTGACATCAGCCTTCGTGGCTGATGATCTACTTCTTTCAGTTTCTGAGTTAATCACTTAACAATATTTTTTTTCTGGCAGAATGTAAAGCTAAGACCTTGCGAATGGTCGCCAGACCTCCGCAATGGTTGACCGAGGCGATTGAAGCCTTAGAGGAATATATGTATCGCCACCATTGCGGAGGTCTAAAGACCATTCGCAAGGTGGCTTGTCTGAGTAATATCCGTCTAAAATCTTACCATTAAATCAACTGCATATTTTCTTTTTTTTCGCGCCTTTTTGATGAGCGTAAGCTCAAGAAGACTATTCACGGATGAATCTTCTTCCAACCATTAATCATTAATTATTAATCATTTACCCCTATTTCAAAAGAAGGCACTTCTGCACTATTTTCTTTTGGGCATTGATCTTTAATTGATAATAATATATCCCGGAACTGACGGGACTGCCGTGTGCATCTTCCCCACACCAGAGATAATTATGTTTTCCGGCAGTTAGATATGCGTCAGTCAATGTTTTGACTTTCTGTCCTTTGATATTATATATTGTCAGTTCCACATCCGCATCCACTGGCAGATCAAATGAAATAACCGTCTCAGGATTAAAGGGATTGGGATAATTACCCAGGTTATATTCATTAGCAGCAATCTCATTATCCTTACTTCCTAACTGGATTTCTTCTGCGAGAGTGTAAACATCAATCAAAGAATCGTTTTCTGCTAAGAACAGCAGTTCGCCGTCTCTCTTCTGCAGAATCTTAAACGGTTTTATCTGAGACACTTCATTCAAGCAGACATATCCTGTACTTCTGTTCCTTACTTCCAGGTAATCAGTTCCATATTTTGTATAGAAATACATCAAATAATTATCCCCCATATTGGTATTAACACAGGCAGAAGCATTCATCTGAATGTTCCAGGAACTGGAATAACCTGCTGACCAGAGCAACTCTAACAAGTCTGGGGAGTAGCAGTGAAACTGGTTATCAAGTGATTCCCAGACTACTGGTCCGTAATCCTGGTAGTGATCATCAAAATTACTGATAAACTGCATCGAGAGATCACCGTAATAGTCAATTTCAACTTCCAGAATTTCATTTACTTCCACTGGACTGCTAAATGATACACTATTCAGCGTATACCGAAATTCTGCCTCATAATTATTGGCATAATCAGAATAACCGATAGACAAAAGATTCTCGGATCCAAAGGGACATAATATGCTGGTTCCGGCTTCAGGAATTTCTTCCATTAATTCTATCATTCCCTGCTCAAAGGAGAACTTGTATAAAAACGGATCATTTGTAGTTTGAATACAATAGAAATCGTTATATTCTGTTAGACCAAGATACAGATATTCCGTACCCTCTATATCTATAACGTTGAGATTATCAACGCAAAATAAATATCCGCTCCCGATTGCATATCCGATCTCTACGGACAGACTGTCTATTAAAGACATTGAATCGTAATTATATACTAAAAGATCACATATTATGTATATTTCTGAATATCTTTCCCTGGTCCTGAGCAGATAAACCATTTCATCAGACTCATACATGCTTACATAAGAATTCCAGATATATTCAGATGCTTCTTCATTAAATGCCGCTAAAGAATCACCATTAAGATCATATTCCACCATTAACCAACTCTCCCCAAACAGATAACACCCATAGAAGATAAAAAGTTCTTCCTGACCGTCCCCGTTTCCGTCAGCCAGCCAGATATTCAAAGCAGGTTTTTCTCCCACCTCCAATGGAACGGAAAATTGATAGTTAAAGCTTACTTCCCCGTAACAGATCATACTGCAAAGTATAAGCAGAATTAATAATGTGCTATTTCTTTTCATTACTTCCTCCTCAAAATTATTGCCCCAAAAAAAGCAGATTTATTTGAATAAAAGACACTTCTCAACTCCACCTGATTCGCCATTGGACATCAATCTGATAAAATATATCCCTGAACTTACTTTGTTGTTACTTTCATTTCTGCCTTGCCATAAAGCAGAATGTTCTCCGGCAGCAAAATGTTCCTTCATCAGAACTTTCACTTTCTCGC
>JAIPGO010000013.1 GCA_021736135.1 Candidatus Cloacimonadota bacterium | reverse complement strand
ATCAAGAGATATTTCAATGAGAGAAATATATGGATTGGAGAAACATTTAAGCGAATAGTAATCTTTTTCGGTACCGCTTGTCCGGACTGTCGGTACCCTCCACCCCGGACAAGCGGTACCGATTCACAAGAATATACAAGCAATATCCTCATTACTCATATTCAGATTACTATTCGTATGATTATGTGCAAGGATCACCTCTGCCATTTGGTCTGAAATCGCATCTGTAAATGCTTCCCGCGGATGCACCTGCGTTCTATTCAGCAGTCCGGTAGTTATGACTCTAACATTTATAACCGCATTGATGGAAAAAAATGTGGCTAACCTGTTATCTCGAAAGTCAGGATAGTATCATGTCATGGTTGCTTTGGCGGTATTTAATAAATGTGCTCAGAAATACAGGTCTTCCCCTTAGGGTCTTTATTTAGATATTTTTTAGATGCGAACCTGTTTGTAAACACAAGATTAGTCTTCATACAAACATGACATGACAATAGTTTGCGCTTTTCATACATTAATATAGACATTATTATATTGAAAATGCATCATTAAATTTAGAAAATAATAAATTAGAAACTTATCTGTTAACGTTCATCTGTAAAATGTTCAGATAAATATTGCAATATCACACTAAAATTTGGAAATTGATCTTTTAAAATTTTGAATAAAATTCTGAGTATATTATAAAATTCTTCATCATATACTATATCTGTTAAAATCAGTGAATCCTGTGAAATTCCTGTCGCATCAAAAATTATCCTGATTCTTTTTTTGTTATTTATTGAAAGAGTAGACTGCCATACGTATTTTGGAAGTTCAGTAGTCATAATTTCTTTCTTTTTCTGAAAAGGTAATATGTTTTCTGCCAATAACTTGCTTTTTAAATCATTTGATAAAATAATAAATGTATCCCAACTTAATTTTCCCCATTTAAATTTTGAAAAAAGATTATTTAACCAATATATATATTCGTAAATAGTTGAATATTCAATTCTCAATTTATTATACTGAGCTATTAATAAGCAAGTTACTTTTGCTTCTTGTTCAATCCCGCCTATTGTCCATCCACAGGTAATTGCTAAATCATTCCCTTTAAAACTCATCCTGACAAAGCAACCCACTTGATCATCATGACAATAAAGCTCTTCAATAGCGTCAGATTTGAATTCTGATTCTGTTTGACCTATTGAATATCCCAAAATACTTACAGCATGCAATCCGATATATCCCCCATCAATTATATTTCTGATTTCAATTCCCATAAGGATCGGTATGCCACATTGCAGATAAGAATATATCGCTTTCTTTAAAATAGCAGTATTTTGTGGCTCAATACACAATGGATCTAAGTTCACTTTTCGTATTGCTTGAGCCATTTGCTCTAAATTTAATCCATAATTGGGAAAATATCTGTTTTTTAATGGATAATTTTCCAATGCAGATTTTGTTAACTCTACTGGGGATGGTAAATAGTGATTATTAGATCTACAGGTAACATGGAAAACTGACCATAATGCACTGGTTGCACAAGCTGCAACAATTGAGTCTTGCTCTTGAAAAGCAACAGATTCTACTGTCAGTTTTACTCCAGCCAGGTTAACACTATATCTTACATTGCAAGTATAATGTCGTTTTTCAGAAGATTCGTATGTAACTAAACAAGTTCTGCCGAAAATCGTATTTGGTAACGGTTTAATCACGATAAAGCCTAAATATGCTTCATTTATATCTGATTTGATAGCCTCGTCATTATAAACCGAAAAAAAATAATCTTCCAAGATCATTTTCTTAAATAAATGCAGTCTCATGCATTTCTTACTATACTCCTTGAAGCATTTCACATAGTAATAAGAGTAATCAGAAAGAAAATCGTGATCAATATATGGAGTTTCGACAATTATTGTTTTTGTATTAAGATGGCTTAAATACGATTTAAAGTAAGCTATATGACGCTTAGATGATAATTGTAAATCAGATATACCAGAAAACTCGGATATAATAGAAACCAGATTCTCTAGTGAGTAATCCAAAAATTGAAGTCTAATATCGGACATTTCAACAATTAAAAATTCTCTTTTGAATATTAACCGATATATCAAGAGACTTTTTTAATACTTCAACCTCCTTGGTTGTTTTTGCCAATGCTGCTTTTAGATCCTTTGCGGATATATCTAACTTTATTTCTTTTCCACTCTCTTTCTTCATAAATCCCTCCGATTTTCTATCTATATATATAAAAATATTTTATTTACTTTTAATGTCAAGAGAAAATATTTTACTAGAATAAGATCTACTGGTTTAAATCACAAAACTTTCTTTCAATTGTGATTACTCATCGATCTTCAACAAATAAACGTAATCATTTTCTACTTTCCCTTTAAGAAAATAAATTTTTCATTATTTATCAGCAGATTCATCTGACAATTTACTGCTGCAGTTTTCATCACTAAAACGAGTTTCTATCTGTCAGTTTACGATTGGGCATGGTATCTGTAAAAAAGATGTTCCGGTTGTCATATTCATCTTTATCTACATGATATTTTTTACTGCTATCAAAAGAACTCATTTTGCGTAGACTGGTGATTGAACACCCATGCAATATCAATCTTCTGAAAATCAAGAAACACCATATCTATATATCCAGAAGGGATTATTTTTTAGGGTTTTTCTATTATCTTCCCCCGGCCTTTAATTCATTGAAAAATTCACCGGATAAGTTACCCACACGGCAACAGGTTTCCCATTAGTTTTAGCAGGCTCAAATTCCAGTTGACGGGCATATTCGATAGCTGCTTCATCCAGTCCACCTGGTCCAGGCAAAACAGACTTTGTTACATCGATGGCACCGACCCTTCCGTTTGTCAGCACTTCCAGTTCTAATGCCACTGTACCCTGAATACCTGCATCTTTGGCAAATTTTGGATAATTCAAGACGGGTTCATTGAGCTTACGTGGTGGATCGTCATAATAGATAAAACCTTTGGGTGTTGTACCGTGGCGAATCTCATCATAGGGTTCATTATAATTAAATCTGGATTTATCAAAATTTATCAATAGATCAAGTAGGTCAACTTCCTGCTGCAGCTTTTCATCGCCAAAGCGCTGCATCTCGTCCTGCATTATTTTACGGAATTTGCGGAATTCCTCGCGGTAATGATCATTCACAGTCAGCCGCATTGAGGTCTGTTCCCATTCATTCAGTCCCGGGCGTTCTCTGCGCTGGGGCGGTTTATTATATTGCCAGTCATCCTCCACTGCCGGCTTATTTCCCCGGCTTTCCGGGTTGCGCACATATTCCACCCACTCTTTTAATAGATCAACATAATGCACTAAAAGTACGCCTTTCTGCAGGCCCGGGCTTAACCAGGAGCTCAACATCATTTTTTTGAAATCCACCTGCAGCCGGTTCTGGAAATGTTTTCCATTACGGTCATCATAACCTGCCAGCAGTGAGATTTTACCATCCCGGGACGTCTGCTGCAACTGCACCAGAATGATCCCGCCTTTCACTTCACCTTCTTCGCTCGGTGACGGGAAAAGCGTGCCGATCTTCATGATCTCACCCTTGCTTTCTGCACTATACGGCGTGCCGCAGACCCGTTTGATTTCATATCCCTGCGCATCGATCACCAGGTTCAGGTTAAATACCAGCGGCGTGACCATATAATCAAATTCCTCATCGAGACGTTTTTTAAATTCCTTTGCCGAATGGATACTGTAATAATTGGCACCTTCCACCTTGCTGATATGTTCCACCAGTTGTGACTGGAAATCCACGCCCACACCGATCAGCGTGGCATATAAGCCCTTGTCCGCATTTTCATCCAGAACGCCCCAGAGCGAATTTTTATCCGTCAGTTCCCGGTTGGGCATGGCATCCGTCAAAAAAATGATGCGGTTCTCATATTCGCTCTTATCAACATTCAGATATTTATCAAAAAGCTGCGTCCCTGTCTGCATGCCGGCATACATATTAGTTCCACCCTGCGTGCGCAGATCCAGAATATGCTTTTTAATTCTATCCATATCCGTTTCGCCAACCGGATTCAATGGTTTCGCCAGAAAAGCTCTGTTCTCAAAAAGCACCATGCCAAAGCGGTCTTCAGCTTTCAGGTGATCCAGCATACTGCAGATCGTCTCCGTGGCTATGGTCAGTTTTGAACGTCTGTCTTCATCTTGCACTTTCCGGTTGCCGTCATAATAATATTCGTTAAAAGGTGAATTCATTGACCCTGATATATCCAGAACAACCACTAAATTCAGTTTTTTCCTGCTGAAATCGCTTTCTTTCAGATTGGAGTTCAAGCCTACCGAAAGCCAGATTTCTTCTTCATCCGTAAGCGGATTGCGTTGCTTCGCAAAATTGTAACTCGGTGAAAAAAGGTCTTTCGTCTCGGCTGTCTCTCCCCGCGTATCGAAATAGTAATCGTAAAACAAACCTTCATAAGTTATTGCACTCGGCAAGGGCAAATAACCTTCCTCAATATTTAACCTGAAATTATCTATATCCTTCGCTCCTCCCACCGAAAATCCCATATCACTGTAAGAATCAAGGCGTGTAGCAGATAATGACTTGGATTCTAATATCTGTATTTCTGAGTAAGTAGTCCCTCCCGAAGTGGCTGGCGCTGATTGTACAACATTTTTCTTCCCACCGCTATCAGTATCCTCATAAACATTGAAGTCAAGCTGCCAGTCGTCAACTTTTTCTGCTGTCTGCAGAGAATCCGCTGCTGCCGGAGCTTCCACATTTTCTTCTTTCGATGCAAACACTGCTAAACTGCTAATTGCCAGCAGAATAAATAAAATCCCCAGGAATATCTTTTTCATTTTTCCTCCTTTATTCATCCATAACTCTATAATTGATCAACAGGTTCAGCAGATCAATTTCCTGCTGCAGATTTTTATCCTCCAGCCTTTCGCGCTCACTCAGCAGAATATCCCGAAATTTGATGAATTCGGTCTGGTAATGCGCATTTACCGCCAGAGGCATTGATCTTTGTTCCCATTCATTTAATCCCTGGTATCCTCTTCTCTGTGGTGGTATCCGATATTGCCAGTCATCGGTTCCCTGCAGTTTTTTCTCTCCGCTTTCCGGATTACGCATGTATTCTACCCATTCTTTTAATAGATCAGCATAATGGACTAAAAGTACACCTTTCTGCAAGCCAGGACTTAACCGGGAACTTGCCATCACTTTTTTAAAATCCACCTGCAGCCGGTTCTGGAAATGTTTGCCATTGCGGTCATCATAACCTGCCAGTAAATATATCTGCCCGTCTTTGGCAGTTCTTTTCAATTCTACCAGAATGATTCCGCCCTTCACTTCGCCTTCTACTGAAGGTGAAGGAAATAGTGTGCCCACTTTCAATAACTCACCCTTACTTTCTTCACTGTATGGCGTTCCGCAGACTCTCATGATTTCATAACCTTCCACATCTACTACCAGGTTCAGATTAAATACCAGGGGTGTGACCATATATTCAAATTCCTCATCCAGACGTTTTTTAAATTCCTTTGCCGAATGGATACTGTAATAATTAGCACCTTCCACTTTACTGATATGCTCCACCAGCCGCGTTTGAAAATCCACACCCACACCGATGATTGTGGCATATAAGCCCTTGTCCGCATTTTCATCCAATACGCCCCAGAGCGAATTTTTATCCGTCAGTTCCCTATTGGGCATGGCATCAGTTAAAAAGATGATCCGGTTCTCATATTCGCTCTTATCGGCATTCAGATATTTATCATAAAGCTGCGTTCCTGACTGCATCCCGGCATACATATTCGTCCCGCCCTGGGGTCGCAGATCCATAATGTGCTGCTTGATCTTATCCATATCAGTATCACCGACTCTATTCAGCGGTTTTGCCAGAAAAGCTCTATTCTCAAAAAGCACCATCCCGAAACGGTCTTCAGCTTCCAGGTGATCCAGCATACTGCAGATCGTCTCTGTGGCTATTTCCAGTTTCGAACGCTGGTCACCGTCGTCTATTCTTCTGCCGCCGTCATAATAATACTGGTTAAACGGCGAGCGCATTGATCCTGAAATATCCAATACGACCACTAAATTCAGTTTTTTCCTGCCAAAGTCACTTTCTTTTATATTTGAATTCAAACCCACCGAAAGCCAGGTTTCTTCTTCATCCGTAAGCGGATTGCGCTCCTGCGCTATATTATAAGAGGGTGAAAACATATCCTCAGTCTCTGAGCTGACTCCCTGCGTATTAAAATAATAGTCGTAAAACAATCCCTCATAAGTTATTGAACTCAGTAAAGGCAGATAACCATTCTCAATATTCAACCGGAAATTATCCACATCTTTGGCTCCTCCCACGGAAAAGCCTAATTCATTATCAAAACTTACTACACCTGACTGGGCATTTCCATACTCAGCAGTAAATCCACCAGTCCTTGGGGTGCTGCCAAATGAGGGAGCAGATACAGTCACACCATCAACAGTGTAATTTACCTCATTTGCACGACTACCACGAATATGGATCTCTCCATCTACATTTGCTGCTCCTGCCTGTATTCCCACAATATCCTGAATTGGCTGGGCTTGTGAACCGGCACTTGCTTTAACTTCAGACGACTGTTTGGCAGCATTTGGAAGGGGAAATGTTTTTTTATCAGACACCTCTGTCGTATTCAAATTGAATTGCCAGTCATCAATCTTTTCTGTTGTCTGCAGACTATCAGCTACTGATGACTCTTCTGCTTTTTCTCGTTCTTCACCTGCTGAAACTGTTATCCAGCCCATTATCAAAATAACTAATAGCGTCCCCAATAATACTCTTTTCATTATTCCTCCCTTTAATTTACCGGGAACTGTGTAATCATTCCCAGATTATACAGCAATATTAATGCTGCATCATAAGCTTCTATATTCTCATCCGGTTCCACATTCAAAGGAAACAGATGCCAGCCTTCACTAAGCTCCAGCGCTTGACGGCTGACTGTCTGAGAAAGAAGAATTGAATTTAACAGTATCAAATAGATTAACAGCACCAGCCACTTTCTCAAAGAGTTACCTCCGTCTTTAATATTCTTTGCCTATAATAATCTTTTTCCCTGTTTATTGTCAATAGTATTTTAATATTTTCGCATCCCCCCGGAATTAACTGATTCCAAACTCTCATAAGGTTATTATTTTTGCATTGTGTCGTCACCATTGCGGAGGTCTGAAGACCATTCGCAAGGTAACTTAGCGAGTTTATACATTCTCTCATCTAACACCTTGCGAATGGTTGAAAACCTCCGCAATGGTGGACCTTAGGATCAAGTTTTTGGTATGTCTTATAAGTATTAAGGTCAGTTGGTTACGTCTTTGTATCAGGAAAAAACGGGGGGGGGAAGCCAGTATTTTAATATTTTCGCATCCCCCCGGAATTAACTGATTCCAAACTCTCATAAGGTTATTATTTTTGCATTATGTCGTTACCATTGCGGAGGTTTGAAGACCATTCGCAAGGTAACTTAGCGAGTTTATACATTCTCTCATCTAACACCTTGCGAATGGTCTTCAGACCTCCGCAATGGTGGCCCTTAGGATCAAGTTTTTGGTATGTCTTATAAGTATTAAAGTCAGTTGGTTACGTCTTTGTATCAGGAAAAAACGGAGGGGGGAAGCCAGTATTTTAACCGAGTATCCCCCCCGAAATCAATCAAAAAAGCCACTAAGTGACCTCTCTAATTATCAATTATCATCATCAATTATCAATTATAACTCACTTCCTCCGGCATATCCTGAATCCCAGGTTTCCGTCATTATAGCTCTCATCGCGGTTATACCTGTTTGCTACCCGGCAGCTTTCATCATTGCTGTTATACCCGCCACCCCGGGTAACTCTGGAAAAACCTTCCTCAGGTCCTGTCGGATCAGTATATTCGCTGGCGGCATAATAATTGTTATCATAAAAATCCCAGCACATTTCCCAGACGTTTCCGCTCATATCATAAATTCCCAGCTGGTTGGCAAGCTTACTTCCTGCTTCTGCCGGATGATTAGGATCATTTGCGGTATATACTGCATAATTTCCCAGATTGTCTGTTGTTCCGCTGTAGCGATAATCATCTTCCCAGTTCACTCCGCCTCTGGCTGCATATTCCCATTCTGCCTCTGTTAAGAGACGGTAACCATCCGCATTCCAGTCGCAGGTAACATCTTCACCATCTATTGTGTAGCAGGCAGTAAAGCCTTCATCAGTGCTGCGGCTGTTACAGTAATTTATTGCATCCAGCCATTCCAGATTCTCCACGGGAAATTCATTTCCCTGGTTCAAGGACGGATTTGCTCCCATTAATTGCGTATAAGATGCCTGTGTAACCTCATAAGCGCTTACGTAAAATCCGCTTATTTCCACTTCATGTACCGGCAGTTCATCATTATCTCCTTCCAGAAAATGATCACCCATCTCAAAAATTCCGCCTGTTACTGCCGCAAATCCTTCCGGCGCAATTCCTGCCGACTGTGATGTTGCGGTATGTTCAGTACCCAGATAGGCTACGATACGGAATATATTCCAGTTGCTGCCTGTTCCCGTCCAGCTTTCGGCATTTGCAGGGATGCCGCTGATAAATTCCTCCCAGCCTCCGGAGAAACTGTAATTCTCAATATAAAATCCGTCTATCCCTTCGATGCCGTAATTCCAGGTGAAATCAAGTTGCGAAGGCGCGGTGAACGTCACCATAAAATCCTCCGGTGCCGGGAAATCCATCTCTATCCAGTCTGTCTCTGCTGTTGCTCCCGGATTAACTCCTGTTCTGCCATATACACGGTATTTCACCCGGGTCTCCAGCTCCAGTCCCACATCATTATAACTAACGCTGTTGGCGCTTAAAACGGCATATTCCGTCACCCAGTCTTCGCCTTCTAACTGGCGGTCTATGATATAAGCATCCTCGCCATTGATCACGTCTGTCCAGCTTAATGCTATTTCGGTCAATCCCTGGCGCTGCCATAGCAGATTTTCGGGTGCCGGCAGTTCAACTACGATCTCAATTGTTTCGGCGTAAGCTCCTGCATCTTCCCCGTAATAGGCATATACCCGGTAGCGTAATATGTTGCCGTAAGTAACCGCATTATCCGTCCAGGTCTCGGTGTTAGCAGGAATTGCGTCGTATGCAACCTGCCAGCCTCCGGTCTCAGTATATCTGTCAATTGTAAAACCGTTTTCTCCGTTTATCCCGTCAACCCAGTCTAACCTTACTGCCGATAGTCCTTCCAGTGCCCAAGTCAAACTCATCGGTGCCGGGATGTCTGTGAAGATTACCTGAGTTTCAGCAGCCTCTCCCAGAAATTCACCGGCAAAAGCATATACCCGGTAGCGCACTTCATCATTTACCGGAACGTTACTGTCCGTCCAGCCTTCAACACCTGCTCCTGTTTCGCCTATCCCCGTCGTCCAGTTGCCATCATTAAGCCGGTCTATCCGGTAACCGTCTTCTCCACCAATATCATCTGTCCATAGGAGGTTGATGGTGTGAATATTTTCCACAGTGTAATAAAATCCGCTTGGAGGTGCAACTACAACTTCTATATTGTATAGTATATCGGGATAGGTCACGGTTTCTCCCAGGAACGCATATATCCGGTATGAAACCAGGATCCCTGAAGTAAGGTCTGTATCAGTGTATTCTTCCGTATTGGCGGGAAAATCCAGGAAACCAATAACCCAGTCCTGACCCAGAATCCGACGGTCCAGACGGAATCCTTCTTCTCCCACGCTGTTGTCATTCCAGGTCAAATGAATTGCTCCGAATGACTCGATGTCATATACCAGCCCGTCCGGTTGCGGAAACCGCTGCTCATAATAATACAGACTCGATGGATTCGATTCGTTATTACTTGAATAAGCCGTTACCCGGTAATAATATGTGCTGAGAAGTGTCATATCTTCATCAATCCATTCCGTAGCATTTGCTCCGGCTTCACCCACACCATTTTCCCAGTTGCCATTATCTACTTTCCGGTCAACCGTGAATCCTGTTTCACCGTTGCTGCGGTCTTCCCAGATTATTCTAGCGCTGGTTAAACTCAATTCCTCGATCAATTCTATATGCGGTGCCGGAAATACTACATCAGCCGTAATCACTTCCTCATTAGACTCATATTCCAGATAGACTGCCTTTACCCACCAGCTTATTGATTCTATTTGTTCCCTTACGGATATGTCATCAATATAGTCTTCGGAGTTTTCCGGTAAGATGGCGATTTTCTCATTTGGCCCTGCATCTATGCGTCTTTCGATTATATAACTCTCTTCCCCGATGCTCATATCACTCCAGCTTAACTGGAAGCAGTTCACGTCCAGTTGCTGCACCGCCAGATCTGCCACACTCGGAAAGGTCAATAACTCAATAACGGTTTTACCGGCGGATTCGTTATATTCCGTAAATGCCCGGATGCGGTAACTTAAGGCCTGACCCGGTACTGCCAGACTGTCATCAAAACTGAATACATCCGCATCTAACACTGCATATTCCACAAATTCGCTGCCCTCTCCCGTCATTCGCTCTAGAAGGTAGCCGCTTTCATATGCGCAATCATGCACCCAGCTCAAATGAACGAGATGAATTCCTTCTCCCTGGGAACTAAAACTCGTGATCCCGGCAAAAGTCATCTCAATACTGCTTTCCAGATAATTGGTCTGTTTATCCCCGTTCACGCCGGATAGCCGGTAACGATATAATACACCCACTGTCAACGCTGTATCAATATAAACAGTCTCATCAGGGGTCAATTCCACTAATAAACTGTATGCCCCGTCATTACTGCCCCGCTCGAGCACATATTTCTCATCCACATCCGGATTGGAATTCCAGTTTATCCGCACCTGGCTGTCTGATAAAGCTTCCAGCAGGAGAGTGCCCGTCATATCATCCAGATCACCATTACCAGTGCTCCGGCTGTCACAACCTGTTACAGTCAGCACCATTATAGCAAGGATTATTATTCCAGATAAGGATTCTTTTTTTATTTTCATCATTCATACCTCCATGCCGCTATTTTTTATTTCCTGTCCTGTCTGTCAATTACTCTTCATGTAATTGAAGCAATCATTGTTCCATACTCAATCAATATTGAATCTGATATTTCTTCGCTTTTTCTTTAAATTTAGCATTAGTAATTATAGTTGGGTGATTCCGGTATGACGATGAATTCATTGACATTTCGAGCCCGGTGATATTTTTACATTAATAAAAAATACGGGATATAAATATGAAAAAAATATTGCTTTCTCTGGTTCTGTTCCTGCTTGGTAACTTGGCATGGGGACTGAATCTGGAAATAGCCGGAGAGTCAATTCATCTGACGGGAGATTTCCAGTTAAAAGATATAACTGAACTAACTATAACCAGCTCAAAATATTGTCAGGTAATGCTCACAGACAGTCGTCAGGGTGGTCTGCCGCAGAAGTCGGATATTGGTCATTATACTGAACTGCTGGCATTACCGGAAACCGGGAACTGGCAGGTAACAGATATTAATTACGCCTGGGATGAGCTGCAACTGGAATATCCTCTGGTGAATAACAGTCTGCAGGATAATAATAGTGAGAGCAACGCAAATACCTGGCTTCCGGAAAATATCGTCACTATCAGTAAGCCTGTTATAATGCGCCAGTTACGTTTTTCGCAGCTTTCTGTGGCAGGAATGCAATATAATCCTGGTCTTAATAAAATACGAATCATTAAAGATTTAGATATGCAACTGCAACTGGAACAGAACCGGAGTGTTAATAACAAACAGCTTTCCGGAGCTGCTGCCGGCAGCGCTTTTAGTAAGCTGGCAGAGGATAATATTTCCGGTTATACTGCCAGTCGCGAGCAGAGTAACGGTTCCTATCTGATCATCTGCCCTGATATTCCGGAAGTTGTGGGACTTATGGAGTATCTGGCAAACTGGAAACGCAAACTTGGTCATGAAACGGTAATTGCAACCCTGACGGAGACAGGTTCGACAAATGATCAGATCTTTAATTACCTGCAGAATGCTTATGATACCTGGACGAACCGCCCCGAGTATGTAATTTTAGTGGGTGATGTATCAGGTAATATCGTGGTTCCTGCCTGGTATATTGCCGGTTATTTAACAGCCTTTGATGTGACAGATCATCCATACTCACTTCTGGAGGGAGAGGATTATTTTCCTGACGTGCTGGTCGGCAGATTATCCATACAAAGTCTGACACAATTACAGACTGTGATCAGCAAAATAACAGGTTATGAAGGGAATCCACCCCAGGAAAGTGATTGGTTCCGTCATGCCATAATGTGCAGTTATGTGGTCAATTATGGTGGTTTTTACCAGATGTATTCCCAGCGGGAAACCGTTATGGCGGTAAGGGAAAAGCTTCTTGATTTCACTTATACCGTAGTAGATACTTTCATTTCACCATTCCAGAGTGGACCTGCCAATCTGGCAAATATGATCAATAATGGTTATACTTTTATCAATTACCGTGGAGCGGGTAGTCCCGGTTACTGGGCAGGTGCCAGCAACTACATGTTCTCCATCTGGGATTTTCCATTGTTAAATAACGGCTTTATGCTGCCGATGGTCACCAGTATTGTCTGTGGCGGTGGTGATTTTGCGGATAATAATTATGCTTCAAGTTTTGGAGAAACCTGGCTTACGGCTGGAACCCCTCAATCTCCTGCGGGTGCAATTGCCTTCATAGGTCCCAGCGAGCACGATACTAAAACGCCTTTTAATAACTGCAACGATATGGGAATCTATCAGGGAATAACTCAGGAAGGGATTTTTGGTTCGGCAGCCATGATGCTGCGCGGCAAGATGGAGCTTTATAACAACTATCCCGACTGCCACGAAATGGATGGCTATAATGATGCCTGGGATAGCGATATGTTTTATTTTTACGTTTATAATCTGCTGGGAGATCCGGGACTGGAAATATGGACTGATACGCCCCAGAACATTGAAGTTGATATACCCCTGCAGGTTTCGCAATCTGCCTCTCAGCTGCAATTGCAGGTTTTGAACACTCCGGCAGAAGGTTTTACGGTTGCGGTTACAACTACTGACGAACTGATCTCCACAGCATTTACTCAAGCGGATGGCAGTGCAGCCGTTAATATCCCGATAGGGGAGGACAGTTTTTTTGTAACTCTTTCGGCTTATGGCTACCTACCCCTGACACAGGAAATTCAACGCAGCGATTCTATTCAGGAAGTGAGTCTGCAATCATACCATTTCACTTCCGAACCGGAAACCGGAGAAAATTCTTCCCTGGTTCTGGATATCTGTAATACTACTTCCGCACAGCTCAATTCCCTCACTGTAAGTATTATCTCTAATGACGAGCAGGTGATGCTCCCCGTTACCCAGCAGGATATCACGGATCTGGCTGTCGGGGAAAACGCAGTGCTGGAATTCGAGCTCGAGTTTTCAGAAGAATGGCGTCAAGTGCCGGATAGCGAACTGGAAATTAGATTCAATGACAGCGATCTGGGCAGATATCTGATCGCATATCAGATCAATACTCCCCGGATAGAATATGCCGGTCAGTTCGTACAGAATCCCGAAAACTGTCTGCTGATCGGAGAAAGCAATGATATGATCCTGGAAATGTATAATGCCGGGGAACAGGATAGTGGGGAATTTATGGCAATTCTGGCAAGTATCGATAATAAATGCCAGATCAGCACAGGAAACTGCAATTTCGGAAATATCAGTCCCCAGGAAATAGAGATGGGCAGCAGTGCTATGCAACTGACTCCCCAGGCTTCGCTCCTTGCCGGTGAACCTATGGATTTCAGTATTACAGTAATAAAAAGCGGCCAACCAGTCTGGGAAACCTGGTTTACGCTTACCGCCGGGATTATTAATGAGAGCAGTCCCACTTTCAGCAGTTATGGTTATTTTGCCCTTGAAAATACAGATTCCGGAGATAATGACGTTCCGGAATATGAATGGATAGAAATTGCTCCTGCAGCAGGAGGCAACGGCAGCGAAGTCCCGGCAGCCCATGAAACCTCAGATGGTTTCTCTACCTGCATTCCCTTGCCTTTCCAGTTCTGTTATTACGGGCAGTTCTATAATGAGATAACGGTTTCCACCAATGGCTGGCTGGCAATGGGTGACGAGGAATATGTATTTTTCCGTAATCGCATCATTCCCTCCGGCGTTGGTCCTGCTGCTATGATTGCCCCCTTCTGGGATGAAATGTCTGATGGAGAAATTTACACTTTATTTGATGAGGATGAACATTGTTTTATTATTGAATGGTATGAATTTCTGGATGTAAATCACACTGAGAACCAGACCTTTCAAGTTATTCTCTATGACGAGCAGTATTATCCTACAAATACCGGAGAAGGTGAGATTAAATTCCAGTATCAGGAAATACATAATTCCAATCAGAATGAAAATTTTGCAACCGTAGGGATAGAAAATCACTTACAGACGGAAGGTCTTCTCTTGAGCTATGCAGACCGTTATCCGGCAACAATGCATACGGTTGAAGCCGGAACGGCAATATTATTCACGATCAGAGAAGGAGCAGAAGTACCGCTACTCGGAGTGAATGAAAATGCTATTGTGATAAGTCTGCCCCCGGATACTACCGTAACCTGCCAGTTTGAAATTGAGAATCTCAGTGAAGTATCTTCTCTGGGTTATGAAATTGCCATATCACATTTTCCGCAGCGGGAAAGCAATACAGGCAGGGATATTTCGGGCAATTCTATCAATCCCGTCAACCAGACATATTACACTGGACATGAAATGAATCTCTATGCCTTCATGGTGCATGAAAATATTGATAATGAAGCGGTTCATGGTGTGTTGCTGGATTTTCCGGATTATGTGCAGGTAACCAGCGCAACCGATATTGCGGAGCTGCATTATAACGGGGAAACCGGATATGGTGCCCAGGTAAGCTGGGGTTATGGAAATGGTAATAATTATAATAATAACACGCCTCAGACCTTCCACGTCTATTTTATTATAGATGAAGGGATCAGCAGTCCCGTCCCCTTAAACTGGACGGTCACCGGTGACGGCACTGGTGCGGAACCTCACAGCGTCAGCGGAACGATAACCCTGATGCCTTCCAATGATACTTACATCTGGCTGGAATATCCCAATGGGGGAGAGGAATTTGCTTATGGTATCACAGATACTATCCGCTGGACATCTTACGGTGATATTACGGAAGTTGATGTATATTATACCACTAATTTCTTCGTGAATTACCAGCAGATAGGTGCGGGTGTGCCGAACAGCGGAGAACTGGAATGGACAATTCCTACCGAACTTACTTCCACAGGAAAGATCCGCGTGCGTGATGCTAACGGTAACGAATATGATGATTCTGATGCCACATTCGTTATTAAAGGTCTTGTGATCACCTATCCTCACAGCGGGGTAACCCTGCAATATGGCAATTATGCTGATATTCTCTGGGATTTTGCCGGTGCCGCTCCTGCAGTTGATATCGATATTTCTGTTAATAGTGGATATACCTGGCTGAGCCTGGCAGATAATGTTCCCAATACCGGTTCTTACAGTTTCCAGGTTTATTTTCCACCTTCAAATGCCTGCAAGATCAGAATAAGTACCAGTGACGGAATTATCGAACAAGTGATGCAAGGCGAATTCTCCATTATAGATGCCCCGGTGAACTGGATGGATATAACAGAAACTCAGGGCATTCTACAGCCCCTGGAAAGCCGTACCTGTACTCTGGAAATTGATACTTCGGGAATGGGGCATGGCCATTATCAGGCATACCTTAGCATAACAACGGAATATAACCAGATCATTGCCATCCCTGTATTCCTGGAAATATTGAATCTGGATGCCGGGGATAATCAGATAACAGAACCGGCGGTACTGAGCAGTAATTATCCAAATCCGTTTACCAGTGGTTCTGCACGAGATGCCGGAACAATGATCGATTTCTCCGTCAATCAGCCGGGTCACGTGAAACTGGCAGCTTACAATATAAAAGGTCAAATTGTAAGAGTATTTATTGACGCAGAAACGGATGCAGGCAGTTATAATTTTAACTGGAATGGCACTGATAATTCAGGCAATCCTCTTGCTGCCGGCGTGTATTTCTATCAGTTACAAATAGACGGCAAAATCCTGGCAGCAAAAAAATGCCTGCTGCTGAAATAAAGCTTTTTGTAAATATTATTGTAAAGATTTTAGTGTTACCCGCAAGCTTTTGCGGGTAACTTTTTTTAACCTCTGATTAACTCCCATCCCCCCGTTTTATTATTCAGGATATGGGGTAACTTCTTATTTAATAGAGTAATATTTAAGATTTATCTCTTATAATTCCCGGTACGGGATATATTTGTATAGCGTAAGGTTGCACCGCAGGTGATACCTTATGCATTATTCATATGGTAGTCTCTGAGTACCGATCCAACCATACGCTATGCAAATTTATCCCTTTCAGGGAAAAGAAACTCAATCGGAATTGATATTTTTAATAATTTTCGGGGGGATGCGAGACCTTAGATTAATTAATTGACACATATAAAGTATTTGATGATTTTACAAAACTTTGCAGGATGGAGAAGATAATGAAAAAATTAGTATTACTTATGATGGTCGCAGGTGTGTGTGTGTTGTGGGGGCTGGAACTGGAAATGAACATAGAATCAGTTCACTTGACTGGTGATTTTCAGTTGGAAAATATAAAGGAAATTACAATCTCAGATTCCCAATTCAGTCAGATCAGGCTTTCCGGATGTAGTCAGGGAGGACTTCCGCAACAGCCGGCAATAGAGCATTTTTCAAAACTTCTGGCATTGCCGGAAGCAGGAAACTGGCAGGTAGCAGATCTGCACTATAAATGGGATGAACTGGAGCTTTCTCATCCAATAATCACTAACAGCAGGCAGGAAACTGCCGGTTATGAAAGGATTAATGCCTGGTATCCGGAAGATATCGTGAACATTAGTGATCCGGTGATAATGCGTCAGTCACGCTTTTCCCAGCTTTCGGTAGCCGGAATGCAGTATAATCCAGCCCAGAATAAAGTGCGTATCATCAAAAACCTTGATCTGGAACTTCGTTTGCAGCAGAGTATCAATATAAAACTGACTTCCGGTGCTTACAGTGGTAGTGCCTTCGATAAAATTGCTGCAAGCTCAGTAAGCGGTTACCCGGGAAGCAGGAATCAGAGTAACGGTTCATATTTAATGATCTGTCCTGATCTTCCGGAAGTTGTATATCTGGTGGAATATCTGGCTCAGTGGAAACGGAAACTCGGTCATCAGGTAGTGATTGCAACTCTGACGGAAACCGGTTCGACCAATAGTGAGATACTGGATTTTCTGCAGAATGCTTATGATAACTGGGATGACCGCCCCGAATACGTCATGCTGGTGGGTGATGTTTCCGGTAATATCGTTCTTCCATCATGGTATATCGTCGGTTATGCTACTCCTTATGATGTGACGGATCATCCCTATTCCCTTCTGGAAGGTGAAGATTATTTTTCTGATGTGCTGATAGGTAGAATCTCGGTGCAGAGTCTGGTTCAGCTTCAAACAGTTTTCAGCAAAATAATGGGTTACGAGGGGAATCCACCTCTGGAAAGCAACTGGTTCCGTCAAGCCCTGATGTGCTGTTATGTTTCTGATGATCATTATGATCCGGAGTATTCACAGAGGGAAACTGTAATGGCAGTTAGAGAAAAGCTTCTTGATTTCACTTATACTGAAGTGGATACTTTTGTCTCTCCCTATCAGAGCGGGATTACAAATCTGGCAAATATGATCAACGGCGGTTATTCCTTTATAAATTACCGTGGTGCCGGAAGTCCTTTTAACTGGGCAGCCGAGAGTGGCAGTATGTTCAATATAAACAATTTTTCCGAGTTACATAATGGTTTTATGCTGCCCATGGTAACCAGCATTGTTTGTGGTGGCTGTGATTTTGCTGACGCCAGTTATTCAACCTGTTTCGGAGAAACCTGGCTGACAGCGGGTTCACCTCAGAATCCGATAGGAGGGATTGCTTTTATCGGACCCAGCGAGCATGACACCAAAACATCATTTAATAATTGTAACGATATGGGCATTTATCAGGGCATAACTCAGGAAGGGATATTCGGAGCTGCAGCCATGATGCTGCGGGGCAAGATGGAGCTTTATATCAACTATCCCGGTTGCCATCAGATGGATGGCATAGATGATGCCTTTGACAGCGATATGCTCTATTTTTATGCCTATAATCTGCTGGGGGATCCGGGACTGGAAATATGGACAGATACGCCACAGAATATTGAAGCGGAAATACCTCGACAGGTAGCGCAATCCGCTTCTCAACTGCAAATGCAGGTATTGAATATTCCGGCAGAAGGTTTTACAGTAGCCGTTACTACCGTTAACGAGCTATATGCTTCCTCTATAACGCAGTCGGACGGTAGTGCAACGGTCAGTATTCCACCTGATGAAGAATCGTTTTATGTGACCATCTCAGCTTACGGCTATCTGCCTCTAACAATTGAGATACAGCGTACTGACACGATTCAGGAAGTAAACCTGGAATCTTATACGTTTTCTCAAGAACCGGAAACAGGTGCAGAAAGCGAACTGGTACTGAATATCAGAAATACTACGGCAACGGCATTAAGCACGCTGACCATAAGCGTGGTTACGGATGATGAACAGGTATCATTGCCTGTAACAGAGCAGACTATTCATGATTTAGCTGCCGGAGAAACTGCCGTAGTGAACTTCTATCCGGAATTTACGAAAGAATGGCGGCAGGAAACGGAAAGCAGACTGGAAATAAGATTTAATGAAGGAGAACTGGGCAGCTATCATATCTCATATCAGATAAAGACTCCCCAGATAGAATATGCCGGGCATCAAGTGCAGAATGCTGAAAACTGTCTTTTGATCGGAGAAAGCAACGAGCTGATACTGGAGCTGTTAAATACCGGAAATAAGGGAAGCGGTAATTTTACTGCCATAATTACCAGCACTGACGGTAAGTGCGATATAAGCACGGATGAATGCAGCTATATCAATATCAATCCTCAGGCAATGGAGATAGGCAGCAGTGCTTTCCGGATTACACCGCATTCTTCTCTGTTACAGGGAGAACCGCTGGACTTCAGCATCAGTATAATCAATAATAGTGTTTCCGTATGGGAAATCCGGTCTACTATTGCAGCCGGTTTAATAACAGAGAGCAGTCCGACTTTTAGTAATTACGGATATGTTGCCTTTGAGAACAGTGATTCGGGAAATGGAGAAATTCCGGAATATGACTGGATAGAAATTGCCGAACCGGCAGGTGGGGCAGGAGATGCCGTGCCAATAGGTCATGAAACCTGCGATGGTTATTCAACCCGTATATCACTGCCTTTTCAGTTCAGTTATTATGGAATGGTCTATGATGAGATAACTGTTTGTTCCGAAGGCTGGCTGGCAATGGGAGAAGTGAGATATGTGACTAACGAGAATCGAACAATTCCTTCCGGTGGCGGACCTGCTGGCATGATTGCTCCTTTCTGGGATGAGATGTCGGGAGGCACGCTTTATACTCAGTATAATGAGGAAGGGCATTATTTCATTGTTGAATGGTATGATCTTCTGGATATCACTCTTAATAACCATCAGACTTTTCAGGTAATTCTTTATGATGAAGAATATTATCCCACAGTTACCGGGGATGGGAAAATAAAATTCCAGTATCTGGAAATACATAATTCCGACCAGAACGGATTTTATGCCACTATCGGCATTGAAAATCACCTGCAGACAGATGGACTGCTAATGAGTTATGCTGATATTTATCCTGAAACTGTGCACCCCGTGGAAGCAGGAACTGCCATATTATTCAGTATCAGAGAAGGTATGGAGATACCTTTAATGGAAGTAGATCAAAATGCCATCTCAATAAGCCTGCCAACAGATACCACGTTTGTATATCAACTGGGAATGCAGAACCTGAATGAAAATTCCTCACTTGATTATGAAGTTTCATTTTCTCATTATTTCCCGCAGGATACAAGAAATATCTCCGATGATACTCTTATTCCGGTTACACAAACCTATAAACCCGGGCAGGAAATGGATGTCGAAATAACCCTGGTGCATTATAATCTAGATAATGAGGCAATCCATGTATTCTATATATTTGCTCCAGAGTATGTTATGGTTAACGGAGCCACAGATATGGCAGAATTACCTTATAATAATGCGACGGGATATGGTGTCCAGATGTATTGGGGTGATGACGACAGTTATTATAATGGCAACACGCCTCAGACGTTCCATATTTATATAACGGTTGACGAGGGAGTGATCAATTCAATTCCCTTTGGATGGGCAATCAGTGGTAATGGTATTGGAGATGGACCGCATGTGATCGGTGGAAGATTTTACCTGTTACCTTCCGAGGGTCCATATCTCTGGATGCAGTATCCAAACGGGGGGGAAGAGATAGCTTATGGAATTTGTGATACTATTCGCTGGCTAACAAATGGTGATATACCTGAAGTAGATGTATATTATTCCACGGATTTCTTTCAGACTTACGAGTTAATTGATTCAGGGGTACCGAACGTTGGAGAACTGGAATGGGTGGTTCCTTATGAGCCTGTCACTAATGCCAGGATCAGAGTAAGTAATACCAATGGTGCCGAATTTGATGATTCGGACGATTCCTTTATAATAACGGGTCTCGTGATAACGAATCCTTATGAAGGAGCTGTTTTGCAATATGGCAGTTTGGCAGATATTACCTGGGAGCTAGCCGGAGCAGCTCCCACAGTCAATATTGCCATATCCACTAATAATGGTAACACCTGGCTCTGCGTGGCAGATGATGTTCCGAACACCGGAGCATATAGTTTCGAGGTTAACTATGCGCCGTCAACCTGCTGCAAGATAAGGATTGCTACCAGTGACGGTAATATAGAACAGACAATGTCGGGTGTTTTTTCCATCATCGATCCTCCGGTCAACTGGATATCATGTGAAGAAATGCAGGGTACTCTGCAGCCTCTGGAAAACAGAAATCTATCTCTGCTGTTAGATACCCACGGAATGGAGCAGGGGCAATATCTGGCATACATTACTCTGACAACGGATCATAATCAGGATATCAGTCTGCCTGTTTCTTTGGAAGTAAAAAATTCTAATAATCAGATCCCGGAGACATCCAGCCTTAGCCATAATTTTCCTAATCCGTTTTACTATAATTCCTCACGCGGAATCAGTACAAAGATCAATTATTCTATCTGCCAGCCCGGACACGTGAAACTGGCAGCTTACAATATAAAAGGTCAAATTGTGAGAGTATTTATTGACGCGGAAACGGGTTCAGGCAATTACGGCATTGATTGGGATGGCACTGATAATTCAGGCAATCCCCTTGCCTCTGGCGTGTATTTCTATCAATTACAGATAGACGGCAAGCCCCTGGCAACAAAAAAATGTTTGCTGCTGAAGTAGCAGCATGGAGGACATAATGAGCGAAGAAAAGAAGAAATGTGGCTGTCACGAAGATCACGAACATGATCACGATGATTGTAACTGTGAAGAAGAGTATGATTATTTGACTCTGGAATTTGATGGAGAAGAAGTACAGTGTGCTATTATTGACGAATTTGAACTCGACAACAAGAAATACATTGTTCTCCTGCCCGATGAAGAAGAAGACGCCTATATTTACAGTTATACTGAAGATGAAGAAGGCGGGATCGAACTCATCAATCTGGAAGAAGATGAATTCCAGAAAGCGGTTGATGAATTTACTAAACGTTCCGAGATAGATGAATAGTCTCATCCTCTGGGGATCAATAATAATTGCAGCCTCTGCTCTTTTGCAGGGGCTGTCTGGTTTTGGTTTTTCTATTCTTTCTCTTCCTCTGCTTTCCATGTTCCTGTCACCTAAAACAGTTGTGCCTGTCCTGCTCATTTTTTCCATGATCATCAATGTAACTGTAATAATTTCCTGCTGGCGTTCTTTCTCCATTCATCACATCTGGCGGCTGCTGGTCGGAGGCATAATCGGCCTTCCCCTGGGTGCAAAACTGCTGATGATTCTTGATGATGACCTGCTACGCCGAGGTATCGGATTCTTCGTTGTTGTTTTTGCCCTGCTCCTGCTGACTGGTAAACGTTGGCAGCTGAAACGGGAAAAACTTGCCCAGCCTTTTATCGGCTTTTTGAGCGGGATATTTTCGGGCAGCGTGGGCATCAGTGGACCTCCGATCATTCTGTTCCTGAGTAATAAGGGCGTGCAGAAAGATGAATTTCGGGCAAATCTGGCCGGTTATTTCTTTTTGATCAATCTTTTCACTATTCCGGTTTATTTCTATAATCACCTTTTTACTAAAGAAGTTGTGCATCTTACATTCCAGTTTCTGCCTTTTCTACTGCTGGGTGTGATCAGTGGTGCCATCATTGCCAAAAAGATCAAACCGGAAGTTTTCAGCCGTCTGGTTTTATACCTGTTACTTATTACCGGTATTTTAGCCATGGTTAAATAATTATGAATGATCTGTTATTGAATATAATTAGTAATACCCTTGGCAGAGTACGCGCAGATCTGCTTCTGCAGCATGCTCTGGAAACTGAAAAACTCACTGGAGATTTTCATCTGCTGGCTATCGGTAAAGCTGCCTGCCCTATGGCGCTTGCCGCCCAGAAAAGCATAGCAGGCAAAATACTCACGGCACTGGTTATAACCAGAAAAGGCTATGGTGAAGCTATCCCCGGGATGCGTATACTTGAAGCAGCACACCCATATCCTGATGAAACTTCGCTTTACGCAGGTCAGCAAGTAATGGATTTCGTAACCGGACTAAAACGTGGTGATCGCCTGCTGCTGCTCATCTCCGGCGGTGCCTCTGCTCTGGTAGAAATGCCTCTTCCCGGGGTTTCACTTGCTGAAATCAGTAAAATTACTATCGGTTTACAGAAAGCCGGGGCAGATATCATTGAATTGAATGCCGTGCGTAAACATCTTTCTCAGCTCAAAGGCGGCAGACTGGCAAAACTCGCCGAACCGGCACAGATATATAGCTTTCTGCTATCGGACGTTCCCGGTGACCGGATAGATACTATCGCTTCCGGACCGGCAGCTCCTGATGGAACCACATCCGCTTCTGCCCTGTCCATCCTCAGAAACTATCATATTCCGGTTACAGAAAATATCGAAAATGCCATTCGCAATGAAACTCCCAAAGAACTGCGCAACGTAGTGACCAGACTGATAGGTAATAACGAACTGCTCTGCCAGATCGTTGCTGAAAAGATCATGGCGGAAGGGTATATTCCCTGGCTGCTGACTACTTCCATGGAAGGAGAAGCAAGCCATTATGCGCGGATGATCCCGGACATTGTGCACAAGGCACGTCATTCCAAAGGAGAGATCCAGCTTCCCTGCATAGCTATCTGCGGCGGTGAAACCACCGTGACCGTAAAAGGAAAAGGTAAAGGCGGCAGAAATCTGGAAATGGCTCTTACTGCGGCCATTAATATCCGAAATCTGAAAGGGGTAACAGTTGCCACATGCGCCTCCGACGGTGCTGACGGTAACACGGAACTCACCGGCGCCATAATTGATACTAACAGCTATAACAAAATGCTCTCTGCCGGAGTTACACCTGAAATCTCACTCCATAATAATGATGCCTGGACTGCACTTGAGCGCATCGATGCCACCTACAGCCTTGCTCCCACAGCCACCAACCTTAATGACCTCCTTCTCATCCTGATCGAAAAGACTTAGCCTGTTCACCTCTCTCGAATCCTCTTGGGTAGCAATTTTTCACGAATAGCAGCAAGTTGCTGGCGCCGTAGATGGAAAATGAAAATAAATATTCACTGATCACCTGTTACGATCCGTCTCAAACCTGTGCCGGGGTGATAAACAGTCAGAGTGCAGCAGTGGATTAATTTGTTGCCAAATATTATATAACCCACTCTCTGTAAAAGTCTACTGCACAAAACGGGCTTAATAACGATGAAAGATTATAAATCTTTTTCGCTGAGGATTTTGATGTTGTGTTTTTGCAGGAGGCTGGTGGTGATTCCTTGTCCGGGGATAATTTTGCCGGAATGAGTACCGTCGTAGATATAGTGTACACCGCAGGATGGGGATCTTTCTTTTAGGATAGCGTAAGTGATACCCAAATTCTGAGCCGCAAGCAAAGCTTCCTGAGCACCTTTTTGAAACTGCACGGTAACATCTTCACCATTGATATTGATGACTTTGTTTTCAATAATTTCAGCGGGAGGACGCGGTGTGGGCAGACCACCCAGTTGTTCGGGACAGATGAGAATGGCTTCGCCGGAATTGACTAGTTTCATTATTTTTAAATGCAGGTTATTTCCGCCGTCATATTTGCAGTTAAGGCCAGCCAGGCAGGCGCTGATCAGGTATTTTGGCATCAGCGGGGATCGTTGACGCAGCCGGTGAAGAGAATTGTGCCGGTCTGTTTTTCCAGAAGCAGGAACAAGAAGGGGTGATCGGCTTTGAAAATTATGGGGGTTTTGGGTGGACCAGCAGAAGTGAGATTAATAGAAACAGCAGTGGCCGCGGCAGCTTCAGTGCCTTTTTCGTTAACTACAATGAAGGCGCGATGCATCACTTTATCTATCATCAGGCTGTGTTTTTTACTGATCCTGCTGAAATCCGCCTGAGGAGCAAAAGCGAGCGGCATTCCCAGTATGCTGAGATCAGCGCTCAATTCGCGCTTGTAATCAAGCTGAAAACGTGGCAGGCTGAGATCTACTCGTTGATTTTCCTGTGAATTTCTGATTCGGTCAAAGAAATTTACATCAAAACCGTTAAGTAATTCAGAAATCCCCTTTTCGCGGGGAAGAATGAGTAGCATGGCAAAGTCACTATCCTTATAGGGCAGCATAACCGCTTGCAGGAATGCATCATCATAATAATAGAAAGTATGGGTCTGCTGCATAAAGGGAACGGAAACTGTGGTTTGAGAAGTATGGAAATCATCATCATGAGAGACTTCAGCCCGGAAAGGATATTCCCAGTCCCCCAGAAAATAGACGGCATTAATGAGTACGAGCCTAGTAAGCGGATCCAGTTCATTCAGAATAGCCGGAATCTTGCCCTGGGTATTATCACTGACCCAGTTATTGATCATCTGCAGCGATTGCTGGGGTTGACGGATAAAATCGGCTCTTTGGATCTCTGCCAGATATTCACGTTGCAGGATTTTCAGAAACTTCTTTTCGACCTTAAAATCCTGTTCCAGCCAGAGTGAGTTAGCGACCTGCCATTGCAGATATTTGCCTGTATTTTGGGAAAGTGAAAGCTGCAGTTTTGCCAGATCAGTGCTTTGCGGATTCTGCAGAATGGCAGCCATCTGCTTTTGCGTATCACCGGCAGCACCTTCGGATGTCATTGCCAGGGCAGTATAAATACTATAAGGTGAGAAAACCAGGTTTTCTTCAGTTTCCAGCTGCTGCAGCAGGCGGAAAGAGAAATCGCTTATGGCAGTGGAAGTCTCCTGAGCGGGTAGAAGGGCTAAGGTTATCAGGGCAATGAGCAGGAATAGTATTTTTGTCATTTTTTACTCCGGGGATTGGAAGCAGCAGACTTAGAGGACATAGCGGACATAGCGTCAGTTGATCTTCTCACGTCTCACTTCTCACTTTTTCACAATTTACTTTTCAGTTCGGCGAGTTTGTTGATTGCTTCCATAGGGGTTAGATTATTGACATCGAGTTTTTTGATTTCTGCGAGGATAACGTTTTTTTCAGTATCCACCTGGAGCATAGCATCGAAAATATCGAGCTGAGAACTTTGTTCTTTTTTCTTCTTTTTGCGTGACTGTCCGGTTAAACCCTGGGGACTGAGCTCGTGTTCTTCCAGATTACGGAGTATTTCATTGGCGCGGTTAAGCACGGAGCGGGGCATTCCTGCCAGTCTGGCAACGTGAATACCATAGCTTTGATCAGCGCTGCCGCGAACGATCTTGCGCAGAAAGATGATCTGGTCATTCCATTCCTTAACGGCGATATTATAATTTTTCACAGCTGGCAGCAGGTTTTCCAGTTCCGTAAGTTCGTGATAATGAGTAGCAAAAAGCGTTTTTGCCTTAAGCCGCGGCTGGTTATGCAGATGTTCCACAATTGCCCAGGCAAGACTTAGCCCGTCAAAAGTACTGGTTCCGCGACCGATCTCATCCAGCAGAATAAGCGAATCCGGTGTAGCGGAATTAATGATGTTGGCAGTTTCCAGCATTTCCACTAAGAAGGTGCTTTGTCCCTGAGCCAGGTTATCGGAAGCGCCCACGCGAGTGAAAACTTTATCAAAAATGGGCAGATCCGCGCTGGCAGCAGGCACAAAACAGCCGCTCTGTGCCATGATCGCCAGCAAGCCGATCTGGCGTAAATAGGTGGATTTACCAGCCATATTGGGGCCTGTGAGTAGAATGATGCGGTTATCCGTGTTATTCATTTCCACGTCGTTAGGTATGAACTGCTCCTGCTGCAGGAGCTTTTCAATGACCGGATGCCGGCATTCCCTGATATCGAGTCTGCCTTCTTCATTAAAGACGGGTTTACAATAATTATTATAATATGCCAGCCAACTGAAACTGGCAAGCACATCAATATGTGCCACGACTTCCACGAATTCCTGCATGAGTTCGAGGTATTTTTTCAGTTTGAGGCGAACTTCCTGAAAAAGCTCATATTCAATGTTTTTAATACGCTCTTCCGCACCGAGGACTTTTGCTTCATATTGCTTTAGCTGCGGACTGATGTAACGCTCGCAATTCACCAGAGTCTGTTTGCAGATGTAATGTTCGGGTATTTTATCCTTGTGCGCATTCGTGACTTCCAGGTAGTAGCCAAAGACCTTATTGTAGCCTACTTTAAGTGAAGTGATACCGGTTTGCCTGCGTTCTTCAGCTTCCAGTCGGGCAATCCAGTTCTTGCCATTGATGCTGATTTCCCGTAGTTCATCAAGATCAGCATTGAAGCTATCCTTGATGATATTACCTTCAGTTATGGTAAGTGGGGGATCAGATTTGATGGCATCAGCTATAAGCGAGATCACCTCGCTGTAATCCCTGATATGGCTGGTTAAATCACTCAGCAGGATATTTTCACTAAAAGCAGTCAGTTGTTCCGCCAGCTGAGCAGCGGAGAGCAGATAATTATGCAGGGCCAGCATTTCGCGGGGATTGATGCGCTGAGTGCCGACCTTGGAAATGATGCGGCTCAGGTCACCGATCTGGTCGAGAATGCGGCGCAGATCATTCGTAGAAGTGATATTAGCATTAAATGCAGCTACGGCATCAAGCCGGGCTTCAATCTCAGCTCTATTGATCAGCGGATTCAATATCCAGCTCTTCAACAGTCTTTTACCCATGGGGGTCTGCGTCTGATCAAGCACAGAGATAAGACTTCCCAGGGCAGTACCGTAACGCAAAGAGCGGTAAAGCTCCAGGTTACGCCGGGTCACTTCGTCAAGTTGCATATAATTTGCCAGGGAATAATAACGCAGGGAAGTGATATGCTCAATGGAATCAACTTTCAGAGATTTGAGATATGCCAGTGCAATACCGGCCGCAGTCCTGCCGTAAAGTTTATCATGTGCCCCAAAGCCTTCTAAGGTTATAGTGGCAAAGTGGTCTTTTAACAATTTTTCTGCTTCCACGGGGTCAAAATACCAGCTATCGAAAACGGTAACTGTTGTCTGCATTTCAGAGAGCAGCGAGATGAGAAGCTTCTGAGCAGCTTCATCACGAACGATGATCTCTGCCGGCTGCATCCTGATCAATTCATTTTTTATCTCAGCCGGATTTAATTCTGTAAAGATAAAATCAGCAGTAGAAACGTCCAGAAAGGCAAGGCCTGCCTTATCTTCTTCCGTAAAAACGGCAGCTAAAAAATTATTATCGCTCTTTTCGATTAATTCGGCATCGATGATCGTGCCGGGAGTGATAATGTCAATGATCTCGCGCTTGACCAGTCCCTGTGCTTTTTTGGGATCTTCCGTCTGCTCGCAGATCACTACCTTGATGCCCTGTTTGATCAGTTTATCCAGATAAGTATCCAGCGCATGATAGGGAAATCCCGCTAAGGGCACCGCATTTTCGGTATTTTTGTTCCGGGAGGTGAGAGTTATACCAAGGTATTTGGCTGCGAGAGCGGCATCTTCAAAGAAGGTTTCATAAAAATCACCCATCCGGAAAAGCAGGAGTTTATCGGGATGTTTTTCCTTGATCTCCATGAACTGCCGCAACATGGGCGTCAGTTTAGATTTATCCATCATTGGGGTCCCTGTTTAAATACCCCTTATCTGACTATTTTAAAACAGTTAAGGTCTTTACTTTTAAGGTTCTGCTGCGTATTTCTCAATTTTGTCTCGTTGCTGAAAGGACCAACCAGAACAGCATAAAGCGTACCCATCCTGGTCTCTCTGGGTTCGATATTTACTTTGTATCCCATTTCTTCCAGAAGGGCAACCCTGCTGGTGAGATTATAATCTTTTATGAAAGCACCCACCTGCAAAAACATCCCTTTCAATCCGGGTTCCGGTTCCGGTTCCGGTTCCGGTTCCGGCTCCGGTTCTGGTATGGGTTCTGGTTCCGGTTCCACTTTCACAAGTTCCGGCTCGGGTTCCGGTTCTGGTTCCGGCTCCGGCTCAGGTATATAAGTAAGCAAGCCTTTGTCTTCTATTTCCAGTATTCTGTCGGTAGCATCAAAGGTTAAAGGATGGTAGGGAAACTCCACTTTCATCTTGCCATAGTATCTCATAGCCGCTTCATAATCGCCTACTTTCTCATAAGTAGAACCGGATTTGTAGAACGCTAATGGTTTCTGCTGCCGCAGGTAGCGACCTTTTTCCAGTTCATCCAGAGTATTTAGGGCTCTATAATATTCCAGAAGACGTATATATGCTTCCGCCACGTAGATATAGCTTGTTTCAATGTTATCCTGGTTATCCGAACTAATGATATAATCCTCAAAGACAACAATTGATTCACGGTATTTTTCCCAGTTGAAAAGATTCTGTGCTATCCAGAAATCTCTATCCGGCACGTAACGCAATTGACACTGGTTGAAGTTGTCTTCCGCATTCTCGTAATCCCGTTTGATCAGGTAGTATTTCCCTAACTCAAAAAAGGAAAGACTGCCATATTTGCTTTGCGGGTCTATATCGATGATATTCTCAAAAGCACAGCAGAAGTCTTTTGCATCAAGGCGGGATTTCGCCTGCTTAAACAGTTTTTCCTGCCTGGAATCAGCCGCTAAGGTGCCGGCAAGAATAAAAAACAGGATTAATATTGAGATTTTTCGTAGCATATAAACTCCTCGGAATTTACCTGATTTTCTTTCGGATAATCCCAAATACGGGAAATTTTCCTTCGATAGCAAGAGTTATTTCAGTATTAGGTTTTGTAAAGGAAATTCGCTTATTCTCTTCATCAAATATCTCATTAACGGTAATTTTTTTGTCAAATTCCCGCTGCGGAAATATCAGTTCAATCTCTTCGCTCAGGCTGAATTTTGCTTTCACCTTGACGTGCAGTCTGCCTTTCTCATATGCGGTTATCACACCCAGATACTGTTCATTTCTGATGTAGGCTGATGATTCATGGTGTTGCGTTTGAAGACTGTCTAAACCATCAGCAAAGCCTTCACAGTAAACGCGGTGACTCACTTTTTCCAACTCGGCTTTTAGTTCTTCCGCAACTGGAATGTTTTTTTCCACATCAGTGATTGCTTCCCGCCAGGTTCGCGTGACGTTTGCCACGTAATAAAGGCTTTTCATACGTCCTTCGATTTTGAGTGAGTTTACACCGGCAGCTTTTATCTCTGGCAGACGGCTGATCAGGTTGAGGTCGCGTGAATTGAAAATATACGTGCCACGCCGGTCTTCTTCAACGGTAAATATTTCACCTGGTCGGGTGCGTTCCTGCAGATTATATTCCCAGCGGCAAGGCTGACTGCAGTCACCCTGATTAGCTGAACGGCCAGTGAGATATGCGCTTAAAAGACATCTGCCGGAATAACTCATGCACATTGCTCCCTGCACAAACATCTCCAGTTCCATTCCAGGAACCCTGGCTCGAATCTCGCTGATCTCTGCAAGGCTCAGTTCACGTGCCAGAATTATGCGCCGGGCACCCAGTTCCTGCCAGAATTTTACCGCACTCCACGAAGTAACATTTGCCTGAGTGCTGATATGAATAGGAAGCTCAGGTGCATATTGCCGGGCAAAACTGAATATGGCTGGGTCACTGATGATAAGGGCATCAACCTGCAGGGATGCCAGATATTGCAGATATTCAGGCAAATCTGTCAGATCGCGGTTGTGAGCATAGATATTGATGGTTATATATATCTTTTTGCCGAACCGGTGCACATATTCCACGGCACTTTTCAGTTCTTCCTTCTCAAAATTCCCGCTGTGTGCCCTTAATCCGTAATCCCTGCCTGCCGCATAAACGGCATCTGCACCATAAGCAAGTGCATAACGCAGTTTCTCAAAATTGCCTGCCGGGGCTAACAGCTCCATCAATGGGCAATTACCTGCTCATGGAATCAAGAAATTCTTTGTTGTTGCTGGTTGCTTTCATTCTTGTGAGTAATGTTTCTATACCCTGTACCGGGCTCATCGTCTTGAGGAACTTTCTTAAAACGAACATCCGGTTCCTTACTTCTTCACTTAATAGAAGTTCTTCACGTCTGGTTCCACTCTTGATCAGATCAATAGCAGGATACAAACGCATATCACTGATCGTGCGGTCAAGCACCAGCTCCATGTTACCGGTACCCTTGAATTCTTCAAAGATCACCTGATCCATTCTGCTGCCTGTATCTACCAGCGCTGTGGCAATAATGGTCAGGCTTCCTTTTTCCTCTGTATTACGGGCTGCTCCAAAGAATTTCTTGGGCCGGTGGATACTGTTGGAATCAAGACCACCGGAAAGTACTTTTCCGCTGGAAGGCGTAGCCATATTATAGGCTCTGGCTAAACGCGTAATACTATCAAGCATTATTACAACGTCTTTCCCAAGTTCCACCATACGCTTTGCCTTGGCAATTGTCATTTCAGCCACCTGGATATGATTGCGGGGCATTTCATCAAATGTACTGGATACTACTTCCGAATTTTCCGGGATGATGATCCGCTTCATTTCCGTTACTTCTTCCGGGCGCTCATCAATCAGCAGAACGATCAGATACACTTCCTTGTGATTCGTTAAAATGGCATTCGCCATTTTTTGCATTAATACAGTTTTTCCGGTTCTTGGTGCAGAAGTGATCAAACCTCTCTGCCCTTTACCAATCGGGGTAAATAAATTTACCAGCCGCGTGGAAATATCATTATCATCCGTCTCCAGATTCAGTTGCTCTTCCGGATAATAAGGTGTTAGCCGGTCAAAGCGCTTCGATTCTCTGGCAATCATCGGATAATCATAATTCACCGAATCCACTCTGATAAGAGCAAAATATTTTTCCTCTTCCTTAGGTGCTCTTACGGGTCCGGAAATGATGTGCCCTTTCTTAAGACCGAATTTCTTGATCTGGGAATTCGATACATAAATATCATTACGACCCGGAGTATAGCTGTTTTCCTCAAATCTTAGAAATCCATAGCCGTCATCCACTATCTCCAGTACTCCCGTAACAAAGGCAAGCCCTTCCTGCATTGCCCGCATTTCAAAGATCTTATGAATGAGCTCATTTTTCTTCATCCCCGTGCTGGCTATTTCCATTTCACGTGCTTCCGCCTGTAACTCACTCAGTTTCATTTCAAACAGTTTGTTTGCCTGATCCATATTGTCTCCTTAAAATTGTTAAACAATTTATCTAATTATATCTTTTGCTTATTAGGCTTTAACAATTTCCTAAGCTGTAAATTCTCCGTCAAGTATTATTTTGATATTCACAGTTTTTCCGGGATTATTATCTGAAATTATTACAATTTATGCGAATTAACTGATTGAATATCATACGCTTATTATTTTCTGGAAAATAAATATTAACCGGTGTCAATTTTTTAAGCATGATTTCTGATTAGAAAATATCTCCAGGGAAATCAAGCCGATTCTGACTCTGAATTCTATAAATGATAAGTTATTTAATTGTGCAGCATTATGGTTAGCAATCTTTTAATTTCTGGAATATGCCGGGAAAAATAAGGCTTGACTAAAATATTTACAATCTACATTTATATTTCGAGAAAAAATAAATTTAAGGAAGAATTATGAAAAAAAGTCTGATAATTAGCCTTTTATTATTAATTAGTATTTCATTAATGGGACGCTGGGTCGTTACAAATCAGTCTCAAAATCCCGAATTATTCGAATGTGAACAGCAGCACAGCAGTGTTGCCACAATTGAGTTTGCTCTTGATGGATTCGAACTGGAAGAAAAAGTTTATGAGGGTGAGAAATATACTGTCATAAGTCATGACGAAGCAGGGGAACTGCTTGATATTGGCATGCCGGATGTTCCGGTATTTACAAAAGCTCTAATTATTCCCGATCAGGGAACTGCTGATGTGGAAATCCTCAGTTATGATGTTCAGGAATTTGAAAATGTGATTATTTATCCTCAAGAGGAGTTACAGCTGGAAAGTGAACCTCTGCGTAATAATTTCACTATCAATAATGCTTTTTACCGTGGCAGCAGCGGATATCCAGCCGAAATTGCCTGGGCAGGAGAACCGGCAATAATGCGTGATTTCCGCGTGGTCCCGGTTACTTTCTGTCCTTTTCAATATGATCCTGCCAGCCGTACTCTTCTGGTATATTCCAATATCAGAATACGGGTAACCGTCAGCGGGAGTGGCGGTATTAATACCAAGGTTACCAGCCACAAACGTTCCCGCGCTTTTGCTCCCTTATATAAAGCCAATACTCTTAATTATGATCTTCTTACTATGAGGGACGAATATCAGGTTCCCACGATCCTATTTATCTGCAATAATAACACTTCCGTCCTGTCCAATCTGGAGTATTTAACAGAATGGAAAAAACAGAAAGGATTCAACGTGGTGGTGGCAACAACATCAGAGACGGGAACCAGCAATATTGCTATTAAAAATTATATCCAGAATGCTTATGATAACTGGGAAAATCCTCCCGAATACGTAAATATAATGGGAGATGGCAGCGGAGCTTACTTAATTCCCACCTGGTATTCGTCCGGCACTTACGGGGAAGGCGATCATCCTTACAGCCAGTTAGAAGGTAATGATGTTCTGGGAGATGTGATCATGGGTAGAATGACCTTCTCAAATATCACTGCCTTGCAGACCGTTATCTCCAAAGTGTTTGCTTATGAAAAAACACCGTATATGGGTAACACGGACTGGTACAGCCGCGCCTTATTAACTGGCGATCCTACTCATTCGGGGTATTCCACGATAACCGTATCAAAAGCTGCCAAAGAACTAATGCTCGATTATCCTGATAATTTCTGGGACGATGACAATTTCGTGGAAGTTTACACGAGTCCTTTTTCCACCCAGATGAATTCTGCCATAAACCTGGGCGTAAGTTACTATGGTTATCGAGGCTATCTGGGAATGTCCGGCTGGTCTTACGGCAGCACGAGCAATGGCTATATGATGCCCTTTGCTAATATACCAACCTGTGGTTCCAATAACTGGAATAATGGAACTGGAATTGCCGAAGGTTTTTATTTAATGGGCACATCCTCACTGCCAAATGGCGGAATCGGTGCTATGGGTACCGCAACCTCAGGCACGCATACTCCTTTTAATAATGCTATTGCACTGGGCGTATGGGGCGGAATATTCCGGGACGATATTTATTCTATGGGAGGTGCTGTTTTACAGGGTAAATACTATCTCTGGCTGACTTTTCCCCAGAATCCGAGTAATTACGTTAATACTTTCTCGCATTGGAATACTCTTATGGGAGATGCCAGCGTGGAATTGTGGACTGGGATTCCGCAGCATATGGATCTGGAATTCAATCCGATTATTCCCGTTGGTGCAGATCATTCGGAAGTGATCGTGCATGATGCGAACGGCAATACCATTACGGATGCCTGGGTAACACTGTATAAAGATGACGGTACCTTCACGGCAACCACCTTCACCGATAACAGCGGCACGGCTCAGCTTGATCTGAATGACGCTCCTGAAGGTGGCTATACTCTTACGGTAACGGGACATAACTTTATTCCCAGTATAGAAATTGTTTCTGTTGAGAGAGTACCGCAATTTGTAACAATTCAATCCGTTTCCTATGATGATGCTGCCGGCAATGGGAATGGCATCGTCAATCCCGGAGAGAGTGTGCAATTGTTGGTTACTCTGGAAAATACCGGTAGTTCTGATGTCAGTGGGATTAATGCATCGCTCCAGGTCAGCAGTGATTATGTTACCGTGATTACTCCGGAGGCAGGATTCGGTAATATAGGTTCCGGCGCTACTGCCATCGCTGGTTACGAAGTTCAGTTTGCAGCTGCCCTGCAGGGAGGAGTGGACGTTAATGCCATATTGAACATAACAGATAATGATGATAATGAATGGATTTCTTACCTGCAGATCCCCATAGAAGGTCCCAGCCTTTATGCCAGCTTGTATACTGTCTATGGAGACGGGATCATAGATCCGGGAGAAACGGTGGAAATGAACTTCACTCTGCATAATAACGGCAACCTGCTGGCTGCAGATATCGAGGGCGTATTACTTTGTAATAATCACCGTATTACCATTGAAGACAGCCTGGGGAGTTTTAATACAATCTATCCCGGAATGGACGGCAATAATGCCAACGACCGGTTTACGATAACTGCCAGTGCGGCCATAATACCCGGGACATACATCCCCTTCATCATCCATCTTACCAATGCTGACGGTTATAACGGTTACGTTACTATGAACGTACCCATTGGCGTTCCGAGTGTGAGCGATCCATATGGACCGGACGAGTACGGTTACTGGTGCTATGATGATGGTGACACGGATTATGATAAATGTCCGGTATATGACTGGATCGAGATCGATCATGATTATGGCGGAGATGGTACATCCATAATCTGGGCGGGAGGTACTGCCACCGGAAACGGTGGAGGTACCGGAAATTATGCTAATATCGCGTTCCCGGATGATTTCACTTTTAAGCTTTATGGTGAAGAATATGACCAGATGTGCGTATGCACAAATGGCTGGATTGCCCCCGGATATCACGAAACTGCTAATTTTATGAATTACCAGATCCCGGGACCACAGGGTCCCAGCCCCATGATCGCCGTATTCTGGGATGATATGAATATCAGCTCCGGTGATGTGCTCTGGTATTATGATGAAGAGCATCATTATCTGGTGGTGGAATGGTCTCGTATTTTGAATGGCGACACATACTCACCCGAAACTTATCAGGTTATTTTCTATGATCCGGTGTATTATCCTACTACAACAGGCGACAGTGAAATCAAGATGCAGTACATGGATATTACCAATAATAATGCCGGCTCCTATCCCAGTAATCACGGACAGTATTGTACGATCGGACTGGAAAACGAAGATTCCCTGATAGGTCTGCAATATACTTTTAATAATACCTATCCTTCCTCCTGCAAGGTGCTGGAAGACCAGATGGCAATTCTGTTCACTCCTCCGCCAATGCCGGTAGATGCTCCTTTCCTGATAGTCAGCAGCTATTATCCTTATGCGGGAGATGATAATTACATCGAAGCTGGGGAAGCGGCTGATTTAACTCTGGATCTGGAAAATATGGGTGAAGAATCAGCTCATAATGTCAGCGTGGAAATTTCCATTAATGATCCTTATATTACTGTTACCGATAATTACGCAACCTGCCCTGATATTCCGGCTGGCGAAACTGTTACTCTGGAAAACGGCTTATCAATTGAAGTCTCGGAAAATGTCCCTGATTTTTATACTTTCTATATTGAAGCAAGCATCAGTTGTGATGAAGATAGCTGGAACTGCTTGCTGCCATTCACTGCCTACTGGCCAAATACTTTCAGTGTTGATCCGGACAGTATTTATTATTATCTTGAAACACAACAATCGGGAACTCAGCAGTTCACTCTGACCAATGTTGGCAACCTGCCGGTTAATTTCTATGTTAGAATTGAAGAAAACGTAACTCCCGAAAGAGCTGTTACCGGTTCAAATATAACTCTAAATACCGATACCTTTACTCCCGGAGAAGAAACTACCTGGTCATTCACTGTCGCAAATAATTCCCCGGACAATGAATGGCTGACTGACGTCTGGATCAATTTTCCCCCGGGCGTAACAGTCCTGGATGCCGGAGATGTTATTGGGGGTTCTGGTGGTAATTTGATCTGGGATGGCACCACGGGAGCAGGACAGTCAGTTAACTGGCATGGCACAACAGCTAATGGCTGGGGTGTTATCCATGATGGTGAAGAGGCTCACTGGGATGTTAATGTCCAGCTTAGCACACAATTTGCTGGTGATTTGATCCTGGGTTGGGATATTGGCGGTGACGGGTATGGTGCTGGTCCGCATATAGTGAGTGGTGAGATCAGCCTGCTCTATCCGCTGCGCTGGATCAGTCTGGATATTTCTATAGGCAGCTTGATCGCTGGTGGCTCTCAAGTTTTTACCATCAATTTTGATACCAGCGAGATTGAAGCGGGAACTCACCAGGCCTTTATTGTTATTTCCGGTGACAGCTGGGATCAAAAAACAATTCCGGTCACTCTATATGTGAACGATGATACGGGCAGTTATGGAGACGTCGATGATAATGGCTCAGTAGAGGCATTTGACGCTGCCCTTGTCTTGCAGTATTTTGTCGGATTTAATCCTCCTGGTGCTCCTCTACCCTGGGATTTATGGCGTCAGATACGAGCTGATGTGGATGGAAACCAGAATATTGAAGCCTTTGATTCTTCTCTGATCATGCAGTATGCCGTGGGATTGATTACCATATTCCCCGTTGAAGTACCGCAGAGGCTGGAAAACAACAGAATCGATGCTCGTAAAGAGAGAATTCCAAAAGTTTCTAAATAAATTTTAATATCAAAAGCCCGGCCTTGCCGGGCTTTTTTCATCAATATTAACTTAGTAAAAAACCTGCAAGACCAGCCTGCTAGGGTCAGAAAGTCCCGGATAGAACTGTATTCCCTATTTTTTACGGTGGTTCTTTCAGTTTTACCTTGACACGGCTCAATGTTTCTACAGCTTTTCAGGTTGAGGTATTATGAAAATACAGATTGTTTCTGATCTACATCTGGAATTTCCGGAAAATCGCGTCTGGCTGAGGGAAAATCCCCTGCCGTCTGCAGCGCAACTGCTGATTATTGCTGGCGATATGATACCTTACGTATATCAACACCAGACTGAGGAATTCCTGGATACTTTCAGCAGGGATTTCCAGCAGGTTTTTGCCATCTTTGGCAATCACGAGTTCTACCAGGGAGAAATTAATACTGCCTATCCGGTATATGATCAGTTACTGCGTCCTAATTTGCGCCTGCTAAATAACCGCAGTTTCGATTTTGAAGGGATTCGGTTCCTTTTTACTATACTCTGGACGGATATCCCCCTTGCTGAAAGAGAAAATGTTCAGGCAATGATGAATGATTTCCGTTTGATCAATAAACGGACTATATTCAAAGAATTGCAGACCCTGCAGATTGAGGATATGCTCAATTATAATCTGCTTTCTCTCAAATTCCTGGAACAGGAATTAAATGATGCTGTGGATAAAAAGGTTATTGTGGTTACTCATCACGTCCCTGTCTATGAAAGCCTGCCCGGAAATTATCTTGATAACGCCCTCAAATATGCTTATGCTAATGATCTTTCTAGCCTTATAGCTGCCAATACCCAGATAAAAGCCTGGATTTGCGGACACTGCCATTATCCTGACAGACGTATGCTCGGTGACACCCTGCTGGTGCGTAATCCCCTCGGCTATGTCCATATGAAACAGCAGAATGGGTTTACTCCGGATTTTGTAATTGATGTATAATCATTTCAGGAGGTAATGATGAGCAAACAAGTTAAAAAGTTACACTCAAGAGCCGGTTCTGTTCCCGGTTCACTGATTCACATCGGCACTCGTAAAGCTGAGCATGTACGCATTTCCGTGATTGACTATGATTCTGAAAACCTGGAAGAAAAAATATTGCCCTCGATTGATCAGATATATCCATACCTTGATACGGAAAGTGTCTCCTGGATCAATATTGACGGTTTGCATGATACGGACGTTTTTGCGGAACTTGGTGAAAAACTCGATTTGCATCCCCTGCTGCTGGAAGACGTTCTGGATACCAGTCAGAGACCTAAAATTGATAATTACGGTAAACACCTTTTCATTATCATGAAAATGGTTACCTGGGATGAAAAAGAGAAAACCCTGGAATTTGAACAGGTAAGTTTTATTCTGGGAGATAATTATATTATTTCCGTACAGGAACATATCGGCGATATTTTTGAAAATGTGCGGCAGCGGATACGCAACGACCGCAGCCGCATCCGCAAGATGGGTATTGATTATCTGCTTTATGCGCTTCTGGATGCTGCCGTGGACTGCTATTTCCTGCTGCTGAATAATCTGGGCGATCAGATCGAAAATATCGAAGATGAACTTGTCCTGGAGCCTGGTCCCGAAATTCTCGCCACTATTCATCATCTCAAAAGGGATATTCTCGTGCTCCGTAAATCTGTCTGGCACTTGAGACCCGTTATCGCCAATCTTTACCGCGAAGATTATGGTACTATTACCACAGAAGTGCAAACCTTCCTGCGAGATCTGCATGATAACACGATCCAGGTCATAGATACTATTGAAACTTACCGTGATATGATCTCCGGCATGATGGATATCTATCTTTCCAGTATCAGTAACAGGATGAACCAGGTGATGAAAGTTCTTACTATCTTCGCTGCCATCTTCATTCCACTTACTTTCTTTGCCGGGGTATACGGCATGAATTTTAACTTTATGCCCGAACTTGACTGGAAATGGGCCTATCCCGTCTGGTGGCTGCTGATCATTGTGATCACGGTTATCATGATTCTGTTTTTCAAGAAAAAGAAATGGCTGTAAATGAGGAGTAATTAATGTATGGCGTAAATAAATTGCCCTGGAATTATGAGACGGAAGATATCAAAATCTCTTTACTGAAAAACGGCACCGGCTATGAATATTTAAGAGATTGTCAGGGAAAAACAGCCAATAAGCTTATCCAGTCTGATATCGATGAAATATTGATCTCACCCGTGGAACCTTTGAATCTGCCGAATCAGATATCAAATTTTCTCCTGGTGGAATTTTTCCGCGAAATGATGCTGCAGCCGAATTTTAATGCCTTGATATATTTAACTTTCCCCATAGAAATTGGGGTATTCGTCGGAAGGAAGGACAAACACGAAATTCTTGATATTTTCACTCTTTCCCGGCTTAAATATACTCTTTATGGCGAACCCCGCGATGGCGTTATCTGTAAATACTGGCAGAGTACTGTTCATCAGCAGGAACCTGATACCGATCCCCTCAGAGAAGGCGTTATCCAGTTGAATATTGTCAATAACAGCCATAACTGGGTGCAGGTCAATAAAGCGCTGTTCAATGGTAATGGTATGAAGCTCTATTATAATAAACAATATGTATCTTTGAAAGCCACAATGAAAATCCTGGAAGAAGAAGCTGCCGAAGTGGAATTCCATAATTCACCTCTGCACCGTGATATGAAAAAAGCGTCGGAACTATTCAGCACCAGGAGACTATCTTCTTCTTCCCGAAAAGCCGTAATGCTGGAGGGTATATGAACCTGCACACCGTGATCTATGGAAAGCTGACTGTGATAAACCTGATCTATGCCGTTGCCGTCCTTATCTTCGGTTTGATCGTTACTCGCCTTATAACTGCCTACCTTCGCCGCAATCTTAAGACGAAGCTTAATAAAGATAAACTCGATATTACAGTAAAAATAGTTTATTATCTTCTGATCACCATAATAATTACCTGGTTTCTATCTACTCTGGGCATCAAGCTTTCCGGGCTGATTGTTGCAGGTGGATTTCTCGGAATTATTATCGGTTTTGCCAGCCAGAGTATAGTTGGTAACCTCGTCTCCGGTTTCTTTCTGTCCATTGAAAGACCGATGAAGATAGGTAATGCTGTAAACATAGACGGTTCAATAGGCATTGTTGAAGATATCAATATCATTTCCACCAAGCTGCGTACCTGGGACGGACTTGATATCCGCATACCAAACGAAAAGGTGTTCACTTCCAGTATCATCAACTATGTGAGCAATATTGCCCGGCGCTTTGAATATAGTATCGGTATCCGCTATAGTGATGATGCCGGCCGGGCGATTGATGTTATCCGCGAACTGCTCCTGGAAGAACCTTTTGTTCTTAAAAACCCCGCACCTCTCATCTTTGTGGAAAAACTCGATGATAGTTCCGTAAATATCTCGGTGAAGATCTGGGCGCCTATTACTGAATGGTATGGTCTCTATATGCGCCTGCTCTGGCAGATAAAGATCGAGCTTGAAAAAAGTGATATCCAGATCGCCTATCCGCAGATTGTGGTTCACGCAGAAAAACAATAAGATTAAGTTTTCCCCTCGCACGAAGTGCTATGCCGGCAAACCTGCAAGCGAGATTGAGAAACTGAGAAATTGTGAAGATGTAAGACCGGAAAAGTGGACGTTCACCAGAGCGAAGCTTCTCCCGTTACTGTTCACAATTATTTCTGAGCACAGCGAAGCTACCTACATTCAAAATTAATTCAAAATTCATCCACCTCTGGAGGATTCATTCGCCTTTGGTGGATTCAAAATTACACAACCACCTGGAAAGATATCATCACAGTCGGATAAAAAATCTTTTCCCTTTTCATCCTCCATCGTCCATTATCCATCGTCAATTGCAAAGTACAACTTTGCGCTGCGCCTTATATTCACCATCTGACTTCATTCTAATAAAATACACTCCTGAACTGACTCTTGAACCGGCATTATCAGTCAAATCCCACTCCGCAAACCGAGTCTCAAGTTCCGAGTTTCGAGTCTCGTCTATGCACATCGTGCGAATCTTCTGACCTCGAACGTTAAATATCTCAAAACTCATATCCCCGGAAATATCTTCTCCTCTCCACTCAATACGGACTCGCCCATCACGCATTTTACCCGGAATGATCGGATTAGGATAAACAAAAAGTTCATTAGCAACTGAAATAACTCCCTCACCTGTTGATGTTCCCCAGGGATCTATACTAAAACCATTCCATTCATAAGCCCCAATATCGATAAGGCTCCCCATAATGCGGGAATTACCCATGGCATCGTATTCAGGTAATTCAACTCCTTCCGGAAGATCAAGAGTTCCAGCCCCTATACATGGTGAGTTATAAGCCAGATAATAGGGATATTCCGCATTTTCCGCAAAAAACGGGTCTCCCTCCATCACAAATCCATATGTCAGTTCAGGATAAAACGCACCGTTGATATCATTATATCCGCCTTCTATCAGACAATGATCGATCAGCATATATTGAGGATCCTCTCCATTTTCCAGATATCTCCTTATCGCATAATAAGGATAACCTGATATTATCGTATTTATTATATTGACATTCATCGAGTAATAAAAAGCAGTCATATGACCATGATCATTTGCGGAAGTATTATCTGATATAGTGCAGTTGATAATATTTACATTACCTGGACCGCTAATACCTAAACATTGGTTATATTCGTCTTCTGGTACATAACCCGGATCGTCAAAATGATTTCCGGTGAATTCCAGACCAATAATATTTAAATTATCATAGGTTCTTTGTCCAAAATAAGTCAACCCTTTAAAATTGTCATTATTTCTTATTACTGTATTGATTATGTTTGTTGTGCGTGAACTTAAGTACTGACTGCCATATAATTTAAATCCACTGATCCGAGATTCATTATTTTCCATTAATATGTTTGTTGCGTCAAATCCTTGCTCTCTTTGTATCAAAGTGTAATCTCCCAATCCAGGATCTGAACCGTCTCCGCAATAGGCAAATCTCACATTTTCTATTAAAAGATTGCCCTCACAATTATCTGGTTTGGGAAGATAACAACAGTAATTACTTGAAAAAGGTTCTACTCCTACCGGACTGAAGGCGTTTTCGATGCTGAAATCTTTTAAAGTATAGCCGTTTTGACTTGTTATATCGTAAAGTATATTATAGTAATCTTCTCCATCCAGTATTGTTTCATACATGCCAGCTCCCTGAAGAGAGATAAAACATTTCAAATGTAAAGAGAATATTTGCCCGTTTTCTGTGGAACTATACCTGCCAGGTGCCAGAAATATGGTATGCGGATCATTTTCATCAGCTCTGATCCTGATCAGGGCATCAGCTATGGTTTTCATTGGTTCACCGGCATTTAATCCGTTGTTATAATCATCACCATCAGGTGCTATATATAGGTCGCTATCCACCTGCTCTATATATCCATGCTGGATATCGTAACTCATGGCAAAATACTCAAAGCCTTGAAGATTATTAAAATTCATCAGGTAATATAGATCAGGCTCCAATACTGTAAAAGTATCCACAATAACGGTAAAATAACCTCCACCGCCGGTGCAGACATCGTTTGCATAATGTCCGTAATTATTATAAATGTTACAGCGGTTCTTCTCACTGAAAACAACTTCTGATTGGTAGGAACTTAATCCTCCGCTGTAATAGCGTGAACTCCTGTTAAAGCTGATTGTTGTACCTTCCAGATAAATATGACTGCTTGAAGTTAAAATTCCTCCACCTCGTGAAGCACGATTTCGGGTTATAATACAGTTTATTACTCGTAAATAAGATGGGTAAAGTAATAAAATACCTCCACCTGATCTATATTGAGGATGGGTCAGATCACCTGCACCATGAGTTAATGTTAAACCATGAATCACAGTCGTTGGTCCTTCTCCTGAATCAACTCGTACGCAGCTTCCGTTATCGCTGCCGTCAATTATGGTTTCTCGGATATAATGCCTTTCTCCGGTGGTTAAGTTCAAACTGCCGACTGTTATAGTCTTGCCATTATAATTAACGTGCTCAAAATATCTCCCGGGATATACCAGCACCGTATCCCCATCAGAACTGGCATCAATACCCTCCTGTATTGTCAAATAATCCCCGGTTCCATCTATATTCACTTCTATCGTAATCCCCTCCAGAAAATTCATATATATCAGCACAAAAAGTAAAACGACAACCTGTTTCATATTAACCTCTCGAAGATCCTCCGAAGCTTCACGCGAAGGAGGACAGTATTTATAGAATCCTGACGCCCCTTGCGGGACGCCAGGATAGTCGAGTCTCGAGTTACGAGTTTCGAATCACGTTATTTCATTAAAATTACTTTGTCGCTAACCAATTCATCTCCAACCTGCAGCCTGATGAAATAAACGCCACTGCTAACCGAACGATTGCTGTCATCAGTTCCATTCCAGATCAGAGTATAATCAGCAGGTCGGAATAGTTCATTAACCATTGTCTTAATTTTTTGACCTTTAATGTTATAGATCACCAGTTCTACTTCTGATTCATAATTAAGTGAGAATGAGATAGTCAATTCCGGATTAAAAGGATTTGGAAAGCAATGCAAAGCAAACGGAGGCTCAGGAACCTCAAATTCCATATTTCTGAAAGAAACATAATATACATCACCCGCCATTCCGGTTTTCAGGCTGCTGTTTTTCTCAGAACAAAAGGCAGTTTCAATATCATAATTCCTGACCTTTTCATCATACTGACGATTATCGTAATAAAATTCAAACTCTACCAGCAATCCGGGATCACATTCTAAAAGGTAAGCGCATAATTGCGTTACCTGACCGTCTGTAACGACCGCTCCTTTACAGACATCTTCAATAAATACCGCCACTTCAAACGGGAGATCGTTTTCACCAAAATCTATATAGATTGGAATATAATCCATCTCTTCTATAAAGCTATAATGCTCCGGCACCGGTCTGATTACAGGATCAATTCTCCTTGGCGTTTCCCAGGCAAAACTGTATCCTCCGCCTTCTGCGTCTACGATGACTAAGTCACCATAATTGATGGTATAGATATCTTCTGGCCAGTTGCCATGTCCATCCTTGACCCAGGACCAGGATTGCGTCTGAACAGAATTAAGATCATCGAGTACTGCTGAAGGCAATGCATCGGAAGGTAGCTGGCTATCCTCCAGAAAATACCCGATCCAGTTTTCACCTGCACCAATTGCTATTTGAGTATCATCTTCACATTTATTTCCTGGACTATAATGATTACTTGATGTTCCTTTACGATATACTTTATAACCCGTTATACTTGAAAATTCTGGAGGGTTTCCAATATAATCCCAATCCCATTCATCATCTACATATGTTCCTAAAAGGAAAGCACCAGATATATTATACCATCCACATTCTGTAGGCATAGTATTCCAATGATGCCTTACATATCCCGAGCTTACGTAGCCGCCTTCATTGTCATTATCAACGCCGAACGGTAATCTCGGATAACTTAACCATTTCCATACCGGTGTAGATGGTCCCCCCTCACCTGTAAAAATGAACTCGTCCTGATCAACATATTCATAACCCATATCTGCCCTGGAATTATCAGGATCATTAAAATCGGAATCCGTATCACCCATGTCAATGCAGATACTGTAATCTTCCAGACGGTAATCATCACTTGCTGAATCAATGAAGTCGGGATCGGCATCAATATTCCCGATTGTTCCGGGACCTGTAGTATAACCTCCCTCGACATCACAGTATCTAACCGTATTACCACCAGGTATCTGTACAGGATTATATTGCAAACATTCATTACCATAGACAATGGAATTAGACACTGTTATGTTAACTTCATTGATATAGATACCAGCACACTCTTGAGAATCACTCTGATTATTAACAACAGTAAGGCAATTTAGTAAAAAACCTGTGTTTAGATTGAAGAGGTTAATTCCCCCTCCATGAACATCTGCTGAGTTCTCATAAATGAGAAGATTATCAAATTTATAGTTCTGAGGTTGAGTTAAAAAAGTACCGTAGATACCACCACCTGCACCATCTTCTTCTCCATTGACAGCAGTGTTACCATATATCGATAGCTCATCAAAATTAACAGGACTTAGATATCCATCAGCACCGGAAACAAAAATTCCACCACCGAATCCTTCACAAATGTTATTATAAATTTGACTATCTTTCAGTAGCAATTCATCAGAACCGGTTCCTGAGAAATATATTCCTCCTCCGCTCCCTTCACTAACATTATCGTGTATGTCGCTGTTTTCGATGAAAAGGATGTAACCATCATCGCCGGAGAAATATATTCCCCCACCATCACTATCGGAGCTGTTATCCTCAATTATACAATCAGCGATATTGACATTCCGATTTATTATACTAATTCCTCCTCCATAGTTTGCATAACAATCTTTGATAATAAATCCGACAATCGTGCTGAGTCCCGTTATGGCGGGATTACCTGATGGGATTTTTATCCCTTGATTAGCTTCCCCTCCGGCAATGACAACCTCTCCAACCCCAACCAGATCAAAATAATGATCGTCGAAATCTACGGTTTCTTCATATGTTGCCTCGGCAACCTCTACTTCATCCCCGTCACTGAGAGCAGTTACTGCTTCCGCAATTGTTTTAAAAGGACTACCCGGGCTTCCGTTTCCTGTTGTTCCAACTGTGCCATCTACATACCAGGTGGTTGCTGAAATCAGAAATGGTAAAAGGCATATTTCCAATATGAAATATAATTTTGCTTTATAAATAATATTCTCCTAAGGAGTTTGTGAGCACTTCATTCGAATCGGCTGTCTGTTCTTATGGAAGAGGTACACACAGTCCCTTTTCGATTCAATTATGTTAGACGGGTAGGGGAATAGACATTCTTCAGCCTGCTTCAACTAATTGAAGCAGTCATTTCAGCCGAATTTGAATCTGTACCCATAATGAAATAATCTTATCCTATCAGAGTGATCTACTGTTAATGAGCTATATATATATATAAGCACTTACGTGTTCCTCTTGACTTATGTAATTATCCATCATCCATTGTCCATTATAAAAGTCTTTCATCAATTAATTCCTCCCGCTGGTTCCATCAATTTAAATAAACAACTAAAACATCAATTATAATCGGGACTCAACAAGCAAAGGCAAAAATAGACCAAAGCTCATAATCCTGTCAATGAAAAAAAGTGTAAAGGATTAAGTGAGAAAAGGAAAGTGGGCGTTCACCAGAGCGCAGTTTGGTGAACGTCCACTTAACTTACTAATATCCGTTGGTTATAGAACCGGATGAACCTGGTTATTCGTCCAATAATCAAACTTCAATTCCATAATAACAGAGCACTGAATATAACTCAACGAAAGTTGCCTGATGACCCCAGATGCAAGCGGAACTCTCATCATTATGCGATCCGTTTTCTCCCTCTAATTCACAATTTAATCCATTTTGTAAAGCCCTTCTGTAAAATATAGGTTTTAAATGAACTACCCCGGGGTAGAACCCCGAAATATCATAAGGAAAGAGTGTGAATGAAAATCCAGGTTTTCAAACTTTCCTATATACCCCGACGCAGAGCGTCGAGGAATTCTTTTGAGTAAATCCCCTACCATTCGAAATCACACCTTAAATATATATATATAGTATAATTATATAATATATTATACTAATAAAATACGGGGGGATACCAGTGTTTTTTTGATAACCGCCAGAAATTTTACCATATTTCGACTGTTGTGGAATTCATTTCTCTAAGTTATTCAGTGTTTTCAGCCTGCCGTGTCATAGCTTTATGCGAAGTATGGTGATTGAAAAGAAGAAGTGAGACAGGAAAAGTGGACGTTCATTAGTGCGCAGCCTCGGGAATGAACACGGAAAACAATTCACAATGGACGATGGACAATTGACGATTCAAGAAGAAGAATACAAGAATCTTTCATCTCTTGGCGCGGCGTAATGTAATGGAGACGGATTAATCTTTCATTTTTCATCTTTAATCTTTCATCTTTTGTTTTCCGTGTTCATTCCCCATGCTGCGCACTGGTGAACGTCCACTTGCCTTTCTGATCTCATACCTTGAATTTATTTATCAGATACAGAGCGATGGAATAAGGAATAAAAAAAGGAGCAACTGCCAGGCATTTGCTCCTTAATATCTGTATTACTTCTTAAAACGTTGTGGTATCTACAAAATTGAAGCCGTCTATGAGTAGCGTGGGCACTTTGCACCAGGTATCCATCAGTATTTCGGGTCCTTTGGCAATGATGCGGCGCGTAACGTCATGCAGTATCTCATTCCAGCGGAAATTATTAACTGCTTTCACGATTTTGCCGTCTTCAAAATAGAGGACGCCATCGCGGGTAAGCCCCGTCTGCGTTCCGGCTTTGCGGTCTATATCGCGGATATACCATAATTTATTGAGTATCACGCCCCGCGGCACCATTTTCATCATCTCATCTTCCGTAGCGTTTCCGCCTTCGATGAGAACGTTGTAAGGATGAGTAGGCTGCACGCCGAGCTTACGGGCATAATAGCGGGAGATGAACATATTCTCGATCACTCCGTTCTTGATCCATTCGATATTTCTGGAAGCAACACCTTCACCAGAATAGGGCGGAGACATCAAACCCGGCATATTCATCACAGATCTCAGGGTAAAATTCACGCCAAAGAATCTCTTACCCAGTTGGTCTGTGAAGGGTGAGATCCCTTCATCAGCATTGCGTCTGTCCAGCATCCAGAAAAGGTAAACAAACCAGTCAGCGACTGCTGCCGGTCTTAAGATCACGGGCATGGGCGCAGCTTCGATAGGTTCAGGGTTTGAAAGACTATCAAACTGGGTATTTAAAGCCCCGATGATTTCCTCAATATTAAAATCCTTATAATCCATCATGGAACGGTTGATCTTGGTTTCCACTCCATTTTTTTTCATGGTCATCGAATGTGAAAAACTGGTGTAATCATAAAAACCTTCAAAGCCATTTCTGGTGAACATTGCCGAATGTTCCGTATCTTTCTCGGTCATCCCTGAAACAACGGCCTCTTTCGCTTTGGCATTGGCTACGCATTGCTTGACGATGTTTACCAGGTTCACAGGTTTCAGTTTATCCGTATCAGAAGAAAAATTCATAGTTGGGGTGAGTTCCACGGCTGCTTCCGTTGCCACATATTCGGGATCGGGCTGATTGCGTCTGGCAATGGTTTCAGCAGTTTTGATCAAAAAGTCAAGTCCTTCTTCGGAAGTATTATTAATAAAAGCGGAACCTGTTTTGGCATCAAAGGCTACTGTCAATGAAATGCCGTTATTGTCACCGGATATATGCTGCGTAATGCCATTCTGGGCAAAACGTGTTCTGGCGGCGTTTGTGGAATTAATATTAAAGCTCCAGTCGTCTGCCTGAGAATGCTTTCTAATATAACTGGCAGCTTTCTGCATCATCTTTCTGGTCATCATTTTGAACCTCCCACGGTGATATTACGGAAACGCGTGAGACTGCCGCCATGCGTCATCCGCCCCCTTTGTCCCGGCTGTCCTTTGCCGCAATTATTGACACCAAAAGTGCGGAAGAACCGTGCATCACAGATGGCGTCAACGCTGTTCCAGAATTCGGGATTATTGCTGCGATAGATCACTTTTTTCAGCATCTTTGTCTTTTTACCGTTCTTTATTTCCCAGAACATATCGCCGCCGAACTGGAAATTCACGCGGTGCTGATCAATGGAAAAGGAGCCCTGTCCTTCAATATATATGGCATCTTCCGTGTCTGAGATCAGTTCCTGCGGGGTTAGCGGTTCTTTTCCCGGTTCCAGATATAGATTCGGGATGCGGTTTATGGGAAAATCATAATAATTAGTCGCCCGATTGCAGCCGCGTGACATTTGGAGACCCAGGATCGGTGCTGTATCACGCGTAGTGCCATATTCGTTGAGTATGCCGTCTTTTACTATATACCATTTCTGGTTCGGTACCCCGTCATCATCATATCCGGCAGTTGCCAGTCCACCGGCAAGAGTGTTATCACCCAGGAAATTAACGATTTTTGAACCATACTGGTAAGTCTTCAGTTTTTCCGGTGTAGCAAAAGAGATCCCGGCAAAATCGGCTTCCCAGCCTAAAACGCGGTCAAGCTCGGTGGGATGTCCCACAGATTCATGCATGGTCAAACCCAGATGTATAGGGTCCAAAAGCAGATCGCGTCTCTTTTCTTCCGAGATCACGTCTGCCGATAGTTTCATAATTGCTTCTTCAGCAACTCGCGGCGCTTCCTGGAGCAGATTTAGTCCCAGCACGTATTCCCAGCCTGCTGCAAATCCTCCCAGATTAAAACTGCGCGACTGCGAATCATTATTACCTACGGCATTTGCCGTAAAGACCGGACACACATAAGTGGTTCCAATATCGAGTCTGCTGCCCAGAGTTGAGGCAAAAAGTTTTTCATCTTTCTGGGCTTCAAACATGAAAGTCGCCAGCTTGATCGGTTCATAATTTAAGAGTGTCTTGTTCACTTCCAGCATCAGGTCGATCTTGTCGTTCAGGTCAACACTGAAGGGATCGATTGTGACCGGAGAACGGTACGTGTCAATATAAGCGCGTTCCGTTGCCAGTTCCAGCCCCTTTCCATAAGGCACCCGCCGGCTTTGACGGGCGATTTCATAAGCTTTCGCTACCGTTTTCTTCACCGCTTCCGCACTGAATTCGCTGGAATGAGCAAATCCCCAGGCACCATTCTTGAATACTCTGATCCCATATCCATGCGTCTGGCTGTTGGAAGTATTCTTAAGACTCAGGTTACGCAGGAAAATAAACTCGCGCCGGGTTTTCTGAATGCGTATATCAGCATAATCAGCGCCAAGCAGATTCGCCTGATCCATTGCAACTTCAAGTAAATGTTTCACATTACCTCCCTGTATTTTATCTAATTCCATTTTAATTTTCACTTAAATTCGATAACCAGATTTGTTTTTCAGGAAATTTTATCAACATAAAACTTTAGTTACCCGGATTACACCAACGGTATAATTTAATTGATTTCCATTCCACATCGTTTACTCAGGATTTTTTTCTATATTATCATTTTTTTGTGATTGTGGAATGAAAATTGTTTATTTGAATATTGCAGATATTCTCTAATTATAAGGAATCAAGATGAAAAAGTATTTATTTATATTGTTGATTTTTCTTTTCAGCACGACATTATGGAGCAGATGGATAGATTTACCGGAATTTCCGGGGAAAAAGTTAGTGGAATATGAGCAGGCATATAAAGGTAATATCTCTCTCCAGTTCAATCTTGACGGATACAATTCTGAGGAAATTGTCAATTCTGGTTGCCAATACATACGCCTTAGTCATCCGAAAGCAGGTCGTCTGCTGATATCCGGTATGCCTGATCTGCCGGTTTTCACACGTCTGGTGGCAATTCCCGATGAAGGGGAAGTAACTCTCAATATTATTTCTTCGGAATATCAGGAAATTAATAATATTATGATCTATCCTCAGGAAGAACTGGCTAAGGAAAACGAAAACCGGGCAGATACTTTTTCACGGAACGAGGACTATTACCAGCGGGGCGGCGTTTTCCCAGAGCAGATAGCCGGAATTGGTGAACCGGTTATAATGCGGGATCTGCGCCTGATACCGGTTACTTTTTCTCCTTTCTGTTATGACGCAGCGCATGAGAAGCTTTATGTATATCAAAATATCAGCGTGGAGATCATTACTTCAGGGCAGGGTGGCATAAACTGCCGGAATACTTCCAGCAGTCCTTCCCGTGCTTTTGCGGATCTCTATGGCTCTAAAATACTTAATTACTCCGAGGTTGCACCCCTGCGTGACGAATTCCAGAGACCAGCTGTATTATTCATCTATCCTCAAGTGGCTCAAGTGCTTAATAATCTGCAGTTCCTCATCGACTGGAAAGAGAAAAAGGGTTTTGAAGTCACTGCGGTAAGCACATCAACAACCGGAGCGTCTAATAATTCCATAAAAAACTATATTCAGGATGCTTATGATAACTGGGAGAACCCACCGGAATATGTAATTCTGGTAGGAGATGTAAACGGCTCTATTGCTCTTCCTTCCTGGTATGACAACTGGAGTGGTGCCAATGGGATAGGTGACCACCCCTATTCCCTGCTGGATGGAACAGATATTCTGGCAGATATTATTATAGGCAGGCTTTCCGTAAACAGTATTGCCAATCTACAGACTGTCATTGCCAAAACTATTGCCTATGAACGTGAACCCTACCTGGATGATACTGACTGGTATCATAATGCCGTGCTGGTAGCCTATGGAGAAGGAACGTCTAAAATTTCAACCTGCAAAGCCGCCAAGCAGTATATGCATAATTATAATAGTGCTTTTACTTTTGATGAGGTTTATTCCGGTAACCTTGCTTTAGGCATAAATCAGGGGCTGAATGGCGGTGCCAGTTACTTCTGCGGTCGTGGTCAAGGTGGTTTTGAAACCTGGGGTGAACAGGATATAAATAACTTAACTAACGGTAGAATGCTCTCCTTTTTCGTCGCTATCACCTGCTTTATGGGTGATTTTAATGGAAACTGTGTGAGTGAGTTGATTACTAAAGCCGGAAATACAACAAATTTCAAAGGAGCTGTGGCTGCAGTGGGTACTGCAACCGGAGAAACATCTACCTGCTTTAATAACAGCATGGCAGCCGGGATTTTTTACGGGATATTTGTCGATGAAATCTACACACCCGGTGGCGCACTCGTTAGCGGAAAACTTAATTTGTACCTGCAATATCCCCAGAATCCCTACAACCAGGTGAATGCTAATTCCTACTGGAATAATCTGATGGGAGATCCCTCCCTGGAACTCTGGACTGATATACCTCAGCCAATGACTGTGTTTTATAATGATGAAGTAGCTTTCGGAACGAACAGTATGCAGATCTCTGTTCTGGAGGAAAATGGCACACCTTTAAGAGATGCCTGGATTACCGCCCGTGGAGATGATTATTACCAGACGGGATTTACGGATAATAACGGCTGTTATTACCTCAATCTTGAAGGGGCAGGAACCACTAACTACTATGAACTTACTATTACCAGTCATAATAAGATCCCCTTTGAAGAAGTCTTCTACGTTGTAAATTCTCAGGTAAACCTGGATATCGAACAACTTGCTTATGATGATAGTAATGGTAACGGTATTCCTAATCCTGGAGAAAACATCAATCTGGAATTAACTATCGCCAATTACGGTCTCAATACTGCTTTGGGGGTCAATGCCGAATTGATATCACACAGCGATTATGTTACTGTAACTGCAGCCAATGCTGCTCTGGGTGATATTCCCTCTACCGGCTCAGTTCTTAATTCTGCGCTCAGCGTTTCGCTTGCTGCTGCAACTCCCGGAGGTACTCAGGCTTTGCTCGAACTTGTTTTAACTTCCGCTGCCGAAACCTGGAACATACCTTTTTCCATCGCTATTTCCGGTGCTTTTCTGAATATTATAGAATGCGTCATTGCCAATACGGGTGGTGTTATCAATCCCGGAGAGACAGCAGAAATTTATTTTTCGGTGCAAAATAGCGGCGAAACTGCTGCTTTTCTTGTGTCCGGTTCCCTCATATCCGAAAGCTGCCAGGTTGAAGTAATAGACGGCCAGGCGGTTTTTGGTGCTTTTATGCCCGGTGACGAGGTCAATAATAATGCAGACAGATTTGAAATTTATGCTCACGAGACCATCATACCCGGAACTCAGATACCTCTCAGCATTCATTTCACTAGTCCCGATGGTTATGATAATACTTCCTGCTTCCTGCTTGATGTGGGCATTGTAACCCAGAATGATCCCCTCGGTCCTGATGTCTACGGATATTACTGCTATGGTGACGAAGATACAGCTTATGATGTTTGTCCCACCTATGACTGGGTGGAAATCAATATTATTGGAGATGCGCTCTCTATCTATACTCCCGGGCAGGCTGCCGCTATTGAAGATGTAAACCTGCCCTGTGATTTCCACTTTTATTTTTATGGTGAAGAATATAACCTGATTACAGTTGCCTCTTCCGGCTGGATTTGCCCCGGGGGTACAGAAGTAGCTTCCTTTATGAACTGGACTCTTCCCGGTCCGCATGGACCAAGCCCCATGATAGCTGCTTTCTGGGATGACCTGCATAACAGCTCCGGACATGTTTACACTTTTTATGATGCCGATCTGCATCAGTATATTATCGAATGGTACCAGATGCGAAATGAGCACGCTAATGAATTAGAAACCTTCCAGATCATTCTCTATGACTCGGAAATATATCCTACTATTACCGGTGACAGCATGGTCAAAATTCAGTATAATGAATTCAATAACACAAATACCGGGCAATATCCCTATCATAATGCCGATCATGGGCAATACTGCACCATCGGTCTGGAAGATCATACTGCTGGAACCGGTCTGCAATATACATATAATAACACCTATCCCGCTGCAGCCGGTACTATTTCCGATCAGTCAGCTCTGCTTTTTACCACCCAGCCACTTCCCCAGAATGCCCCCTGGCTGAAAGTAACCTCTTTCGTTGTCTCCGCCGGTGGTGACGAATATCTCGAAGCCGGTGAGACTGCTATTCTCAGTATTATGCTGGAAAACATAGGTTCTCAAACCGCTACTGATATCAGCATCACTATTACTGAAAATGATCCGTATCTGGAAATTATAGAATCCGGCACTTCTATTTCGCTGCTGCCTGCCGGTGGATCCGTTGAGCTTGCAGATGCCTTTTCCTTCGTCGTCAGCGAAAATATCCCTGATTACTATGACTTTATATTACATCTCACGGCTCTTTCTCAAGAAGACGGTTGGGATCAGGATCTGTCTCTTACTGCATATCTATCAAATACTTTTGCCATTGATGTCGATAGTATCGCCGTGGAACTTCTCTGGGGAGACCAGACGAGTACGGCTTTTAATCTCACCAATATCGGAAATCTACCAGTTAATTTTTATCTGCGTCTTGCCGAAATTGTTCCCCCAGCCCGTAATATTACCGGTTCTTATATAACCTGCGATACTCAGTCATTCATTCCAGGTGAAGAAGCCACCTGGATTTTTACCGTATATAATGCTTCCCAGGATAATGAATGGGTCAGTGACGTCTGGCTGGATTTTCCCCAGGGTGTTACCGTGATCTCTGCCGGTGGTGTTATTGGAGGCGGAGGAGGTGAGATGGTCTGGGATGGTACAACTGGTGCCGGTCAGCGAGTTAACTGGCACGGGGTTACTGCCAATGGCTGGGGATTTCTGCATGAAAACGAATTTGCCGAATGGAGAGTAAATGTGCAGCTTAGCGATAACTTCGCCGGAGATATGACCATTGGCTGGGAAGTTGGCGGTGACGGCTATGGTGCTGAACCACATAATGTTACCGGTGATATTCTCATGCTTTACCCCTTACGCTGGATCAATCTGGATATGTCCTCAGGTTTCCTGCCGGTCAATGGTTCCCAAAGTATAACTGTGAACTTTGATACCAGTGATGTGGAAGAATTGAATTATTACTGCAACATTCTTGTTTCCTCAGATAGCTGGGACGGCAAAACCATTCCCGTGATTCTTTCTCCACAGGTGAATAATAACCAGGATACCCAGGTACCGGGACTCACTCTGCAACTGCATAATTATCCTAATCCGTTTAATCCCGTCACAGCAGTTTCTTTCTATCTGCCTGAATCAGGAAACGTTATTCTGAATATTTATAATATCAAAGGACAGAAAGTAGCAACTCTGGCAGAAGGCTTCTTTGATGCAGGAGAATATAATATCACCTGGACGGGAACTGATGATAAACAGATGCCCGTCTCCAGCGGTATATATACCAGTAAACTCACAGCCGATGGCAAATCAATTACCAGCAAAATGCTGCTATTGAAATAATCGGAAATACCGGTAGGGGCGAATCATCATTCGCCCAAGCAACTTCCTTTACTTTCTACGGTTATCACCGCCTGAAAATGAGACAAAAACATAATCCCAAAACCGATATACAAAAAAAAGTGGACGTTCACCAGTGCGGAGGCCTGAAGACCATTCGCAAGGTGGCTTAGCTGGATTTAAAGGAGCCTGAGAGTAAGACCTTGCGTATGGTTGAAAACCTTCGCAATGGTTGATCGGGCTGGTAGTCGCTTTGAAGGAGATTGCTGATTTAGTTTGCCGGGATTAGAATTAGCAAACTGCAAAGTCGGTTTCATCATCTGAATTTAAAAAAATCAGATTTAATTTTTATTAAAAACATATAACTTATTTGTCTTTTATTTGATAACCCATCCATTCATAACCTTTTTCCCGTTTTTTAAACATAGCTGAAAATGCAGGTATTTTCTTATCTACGTAGTCATAAATGATAACCTCAGTTTTTGCTTCGTGAGATCTATGTAATCTTCCTGCATATTGCTGCAAAGTACCTTTCCAGGAGATGGGCAGAGTGAGAAAGAGAGTATCCAGTCTGCTGTCGTCAAAACCTTCGCCAATATACTTGCCGGTAGCTATTATCACACGTTCTTCATTTTCAGGTATCGCATTAAGCTTTTCAAATATGGCTTTTATCTGCTTTTTACCTAATCCACCCTTTAAAACGACGATGTTTTTAGCAAACCCTTCCAGTTTACCAGCAAAGAAATCAACATGGGCTGTTCTCTCTGTGAGAATCAGGGGGCTTCTTCCTTCAGAAATAGAGGAAATAATATCATCAAGAATGAGATCATTACGTGCGATATCTTCAATCAAAGCCTGATACAACTCAGTAATTTTTGGCTGTGTGTTTAACAGATACTCAGGTAAACGGAAATTCGTATATCGGATAATTACCTGATGGGTAAAACTTCGGTTTACTGCCTGAACTTTATTAGATGTTTTATATCTTACCGGACCACATTGCATAGTAACTATCGGGTGACGCCCATCTTTTCTAGTCAAAGTAGCCGTTAAACCATAAACATATTTCGCTTTGATTTTTTTTAAAACCTGTTCAAAGGAATAAGCGGAAATATGATGGCATTCATCCACGATTACGAGACCATATTCCTGAACGTAATCCATAACTACCCCTTTTCTATTCAGGCTCTGAATAAGAGCAACATCAAGTTCAGCAGTTCTTTTATCCTTTCCAGACCCGATTTCACCGATCTCTTTTACTGGAATATCCAAAAAGCAGGAAATCCGCTCTTTCCATTGCTGCAGAAGCTGTCTGCGGTGGACTATAATGAGAGTATTAACATTTCTTTGAGCAATCAGCCACAAGGCTACAATGGTTTTTCCGAAAGCCGTACTTGCAGCCAATATACCATTATCAGATTGCAGTAGTGCATATCCGGCTTCCAGTTGTTCCTTTCTGAGCCTGCCTTTAAACACAAAATTCTGTTTTGTACCTGAATAAGTTAAGTCTATCAATTCAGGTTTAATATTTACCTGGTCGAAGAGCTTTAAAATTTCTTCCTTACATCCTCTTAGAATGGCAATATGCTCTATATTCTCGAAGGAAAGATTAATTACTCTTGGTATATTATGAACAGATAGTCGCAATGCCTGGGTTTTGTAGAATTCCGGATTTTGAAAAGCTGCAATTCGTATTATTCTACTGAGCATTTTATGTGAAAGACCCTCTTTTTCGATAAAGATCATATTACTCAAAGTTACTATAACTTTTTCAGGAAGTATTTCAGTTTCAGCAACAGGTGGTTTTTCCTGATCCCAGGTAAGAATATCCTCTTCAGATGAATCTTTTAAATTACCAAATAAGCTACTGTTTTTCGTCAGCTCATTCACCAGCTCTTGAACATTTTTAATCGATATTCGCTTAATCAGGGAAAGAAAAGCCCATTGATCAGCAACCGGGTGAAAATCATTATCCAGAAAAAGGCTATTTCCATGTTTACGAGCTTTTTTTTGTAAAGGTAAAGCAATCAGATTGCCAAATCCACCCTGTGGCATTAAATCCTGATTGGGAAAAAGTCTGTCATAGGAATCAAGACCTATCTGATGATGTATGTCCATTGTAGAAGTCAGTAGAACAAATCCCAGCTTTCTTGCTAACCCATCTTTCGACTGAAAATGTCCAAAATAGCCTTTTTGCTCTCATAAGTCATTATAAAATAGTAATATTTTTTCTGAAAATCATAAAAAAGTGACTAAATATGTGTGGATAACTTTTCCCTTGACATATATTT
>JAIPGO010000114.1 GCA_021736135.1 Candidatus Cloacimonadota bacterium | reverse complement strand
TATCCCCTATGGGGAAAACGAAAACAGTGATAAGTGACTTTATAATAGATACTTATAAATGTACAAACTTGAACTGAAATTGCCAGAAAACAATAATTGTGCATTATTATTGATATTATTCAGCATAAGTTATTGAAAAAGAGTGCCTGAAAGTGAACAGTCTCATTATATCAATAACACAGCACCTTTAGTGTTTTCTTGACATTACCGTTTAAGGTGATTGATTTATAAGTAATTATCACGCTTTCTCTTGTCACTGATTTTCCTTTTCTATAAAAATCTGTCAATTATGATAATTCTGCATAAAGCACATCAGATGTGCACTTTTCATCTTCGTTATAATAATTTTGGCTATTATATATGGAGTTACAATGAACAGAGTCGAGATTACCGCTTTTTTAAACGGATTGAATATGATTATATTTAAATCCATATTGGAGGCTGTGCGAAAACGTATTGTTTCAAGGATGAGAAAATCTTTCCCAGTTAAAAAATATAGTTGACTCCAGGATTAGATTGGTGTTTTGTCCTTTTTAGAACTACTAATAATTCCCGTATAACCTTCAAAATGAGTTAAACCTTTATAACAGTTCAGATGAATAATTAGTCCCAATTCATTCTCAGTTTATGAGATTTCACCTATTAAAATAAATTAAGGGATTACGAAAGTAATCCCTTAATTTGGAATTTATAAATTATACTTTCAATGGTTTTGGAGGTTTGATTGCGAGGGCAATCAATGCCGAAATGAGGCAGGAAACACCGGCTATTATAAAAGGTGTTGTCCAGGCTGCTACACCGGATCCGGATGTGCTGGCTACATCTTTGAAATATCCTGCAACTTGCGGTCCGGCAATACCTGCCACACCGTAAGCAAGGAATACCCAGCCATAGTTAGGTCCAAGATTTTTCAAGCCGAAGAAATCTGAAGTTATAGCTGGAAATAGGGCGAAGTTTCCACCAAAATTAAATCCGATTATACTTGCACCGATAATCAAACCCAATTTAGAACCGCCAATCTTGAAGAATATTAACATCATTATTCCCTGAATAAGGAACATGGAAAAGAGAGACATTTTTCTGCCAATCTTATCAGACAGGGCACCCCAGATAATTCTACCTAAACCATTGAATATGGCATAAGAAGCCATAGCCGTTCCGGCAATAATTCCGGCAGTTTCAACATTATTTGCATAACCGCTATCAATAAGGGCATCAATACCAAAAAGCCGAATACAATAAATTACCATGAGTCCCGCCAGAGCAGAACCAATGAACATTACAAGTAACATATAATACTGGGGAGTTCTTAACATTTCCCTGCTGGTCATATCAACTGATTGGAAAGTAACTTTGGAAACTGAGTCTTCCTTTTTCCAGCCTTTGGGTTTATAATTTTTGGGAGGATCGATCATTACAGTGCTTCCAAGAAGAACGAATAATAGAAATACTATACCGTAAATTATAAAGACACTCTGCACTCCAGGCAAACCGAATAAACTTGTAGTATTAAGTAAGCCACCAAACCAGCTTCCTGCAAGTTTTACCCATAATGTAGCTCCAAAACCAAAACCAGCTACACCAAGACCTGCGATCATACCTTTTTTATCCGGGAACCATTTAAGTCCAACTGCTATAGGAACAACATAAGCAATACCAATGCCGGCTCCACCGATAAGTCCGATGCAGATAAATTGTGCAATAAAAGTACTACCAAAGAATCCCCCTAAAACGTAACCTAAACCCAGAATTATTCCACCCAGCATGGTTGCTTTTCGAGGTTCTTTTTTTGCCCAGGGACCAACTAAAACCATTACAAGTGCAAAAGTTGCCAGTCCTGCTGAAAATACCCAGGCAGCTTGAGTTGCAGTAAAACCATATTCTCCACCATCTGCTAGCGCTAAAGTAATCTTTTTTGTGAAAACTGACCAGGCGTATATAGCACCCAGGCATAGCTGAATAATAATAGCGCCAATAACAACGAGATTTCTATTCATTACTTTCTTTTCAGACATCTCTTCTCCTTTATTCTGTGTATTAAGAAAACCGGGACAGCTAATGCTGTCCCGGTGGTATAATTAATTTCAGATTACTTGATCAGTTTCCGCTCTTCGATGAGTTTCTCAACTACACTTGGATCTGCCAGAGTGGTGATATCTCCCAGGTTACCCGTATCGTTTTCTGCGATCTTACGAAGGATACGGCGCATGATCTTACCTGATCTGGTCTTGGGAAGTGATGGTGCCCACTGAATAGCTTCCGGTGTTGCAATTGGTCCGATTTCATTACGAACATGCTTGATGAGTTCCTTTTTCAAGGCATCAGTTGGTTCTATTCCACCTACGAGGGTTACATAGGCATAAAGTCCCTGTCCTTTGATCTCATGAGGAACGGGAGTAACTGCTGCTTCTGCAACTGCCGGATGGCTTACCAGAGCGCTTTCCACTTCTGCGGTACCAATTCTGTGACCGGATACATTTACCACATCATCAATTCTGCCTAATAACCAGTAATCACCGTCTTCATCAATACGGCAGCCGTCACCGGCAAAATAGATATCATCAAACATGGTAAAATAGGTATCAATGAATCTGTCATGGTCACCCCACATTGTTCTCATCATACCAGGCCATGGTTTTTTAATGCAGAGTTTTCCGCCTTCATTGCGGTCAACATGCGAAGCATCGTCACGCAATACAACGGGTTCCACACCAAAGAACGGACGTGAAGCGCTGCCTGGTTTTAAAGTATGAGCTCCTGGAAGAGGAGTGATCATAAATCCACCAGTCTCTGTTTGCCACCAGGTATCAACGATCGGGCAGTTTCCGTGTCCTATCTTTTCATAATACCACATCCAGGCTTCCGGATTGATGGGCTCTCCAACCGTTCCCAGGATTCTCATAGAATCAAGCTTATATTTTTCTGCCCATTCGTCACCTAACCGCATCAAAGCTCTAATGGCTGTGGGCGCGGTATAAAATACCGTGACTTTAAATTTATCACAGATATGCCAGAATCTGCCGGCATCAGGATATGTAGGCACGCCTTCAAACATAATAGATGTAGCGCCATTTGCCAGAGGTCCATAAACAATATAACTGTGACCTGTTACCCAGCCGATATCGGCTGTACACCAGTACATATCATCATCATGGATATTGAATACATATTTATGAGTTATGGTTGTATGCATAAGATATCCGGCGGTTGTATGCACAACACCCTTCGGCTTTCCGGTGGAACCGGAAGTATAAAGTATGAAAAGTGGATCTTCGGCATTCATATGAACTGCTTCATTCTTTTCGTCTGCTTTTGCCATCTCATCATGATACCAGAAATCTCTGCCTGCTTCCATATGACAGGGTTCATCATTTACTTTGATAACGATAACGCTTTCGATCGTGGGAGTATCTTTTAATGCTACATCGGAGATATCTTTCAGGTGGATCATTTTACCAGCACGACGTGAAATATTAGCTGTGATCAGCATTTTACAATCTGAGTCATTTACTCTGCCTTTGATAGCATCTGCACTGAATCCACCAAAAATGATGGAGTGAATAGCTCCGATACGGGTGCAGGCAAGCATTGTTATTGCCAGTTCAGGAACCATCGGCATATAAATTGCTACTCTGTCGCCCTTCTTAATCCCTTTTGAAATTAGAATATTAGCAAATTTACATACTTCTTTATGCAATTCTTCATAAGTAAATTTTACTACATCATCTTCGATCTCACCCTGCCAGAGAATGGCAGTTTTCTTTGCGATTGGAGTACCCAGATGACGATCCAGGCAGTTGTAGCTTACATTGAGCTCTCCATCTTCAAACCAGGTATGCTCAATTTTACGAGCCTTGGTATCCCAGGTATATTTCAGGCTCGTGGTTGGTTTCTTGAACCAGTGCAGTGTTTTTGCCTGTTCCAGCCAGAAGCCGTCCGGGTCATTAATTGATTGATCCCACATCTTCTGGTACTGTTCCTCGGTAGTTATGTAGGCGTTTTTCCTGATCTTCTCTGGTGGCGGGAAATTTTTTCCTTTTGCCGCAAATGAACTAATTGCTTTTTCCGTCATTTTGCATTTTCTCCTTCGTAATTTTTGCACGTTAAAACCACCAAAAAATGAATCTGCTTCAATAGGTCAAGTATTTTTTTTGTTTTGCCTTTGTTGTGCATATTACAATAACTATAAACAGTTATAAAGATTTTTTCTTCAATTCATTATGCCTGTCCTTTTTTTGTTTTTGACAAACTTTGCCCTTTAAAAATATGGCTCTTAAAAAAAAGAGAAGGTGCATTATGGAGCTGGAAAAAATTTTAACTACTCCCTGCATTTCCCTTACGGAAAATTTTCATAATAAAGAAGATGTTTTAGTCGCAATTTCTGAACTGGCAAAGAAAAATCCCGCTTTAGATTCAATACCTCAGGAGGTTATCCTGAAAGCGCTTCAGGAAAGAGAAGATCTTAGTTCTACCGGTTTTGGCAGAGGTATTGCCATGCCGCACTGCTCTCTGGATATTGCAGAATTCGTGTTTGGGGTGATTACAATTAAAGCAGGTGTAAACTTTGATTCCATTGATGACAAACCCGTGCAAATTGTACTATTCATGATAGCACCCTCTTCCCGGAGAAACCAGCATATTCGCTATCTGAGTGCTCTTTCCTCGATGCTGAGCAATGAATTGAACCGTACTAAAATCCTGCAGGCTACTTCTCCGGATGGAATTAGAGGGATTTTTATCCGGCACACGGAACTGGAGTCCAGTGCTAACGTGCATAGCTGGAACATCTTTAATATTTTTGTTCAGGACGAAGCAATTCTTGATGACGTTCTTTCTCTTCTAACCGGGATTGATGATACAAATATATCCATCATCGATGCCCTTCCTGCCAGTCATTTCCTGTATTCCAAACCTCTGTTCAGCAGTCTCTGGGGCTCCAATCAACAGGAATATTGCAAGATCATTATTGCCACTGTCCCCGGTAACAGAACTAATGAAATTATTCGTCACTGCGAAAAACTCAGCAAAGATCAATATCCGGAAGGGCTTCTGGTTACTGTGCAGGATCTCTCTTATCTAAACGGCGCACTCAATATTTAGAGGTTAAATGGAAATACCAGTTTTATTTTTAACAGGCGGCATTATTCTGCTGGGCTTCTTTTTGGGCAGAAATATGAAGTTTCTCCGGTTACCTTCGATAATTGGCTATATGCTTCTGGGAGTTTTTTTAGGGCCGTCCATCGTGCATCTGATTACTGATAAGATAGCAGAGGATCTGGGTTTCATCTCTAGTATAGCACTTGGATTTGTTGCCTTGAGCATAGGATTAGAACTCAAATTCAATCATTTAAAAAAGCTGGGAAAGGGGATTATTCTCATCATTCTCTTTGAATCATTTGGCGCTTTTATTATTGTTTTTGCCGCCGTGATGCTGCTTACTAATGATCTGGCGCTGTCCCTGCTTTTCGCGGCCATCGCCCCTGCCAGTGCTCCTGCCGGAACGGTTGCCGTTATTCAGGAATATAAGGCTAGAGGCCCTCTAACAAAAGCGCTATATGCCGTTGTCGGGTTTGACGACGGACTGGGGATTATAATTTTCGGATTTGCTTCTGCTTTTGCTCAGGCAATTCTGCATCGGGAAGCTGGAGATGCTGAACTGGGGCTGATGACCACAATCCTGCAGCCACTGCAGGAAATATTCCTCAGCATTGTTGTCGGCATATTGTTAGCGCTGCTCATCTGCCTGCTGATTAGAAAGATGAAATATTCTACGGACATCTTTATCCTGATTTTCGGTTTCGTTTTTCTTGGTTGCGGCATCTGTGAACTTCTGGGACTTTCAGTTATTCTCACGATTATGGTAGTGGGACTGGTTATCATAAATACGCAACAGGAAAGTCTGGCAGTAAAAATCCAGAATGAACTGGGTCAAATTATGCCACTTCTATTTATTCTGTTCTTTACTTTAGCGGGTGCTAATCTGCATTTAAGCGCTCTCCCGGCTTTAGGATTATTGGGGTTTATTTATGTTCTGGCGCGCAGCGCCGGACTTATTCTCGGTTCCCGAATCGGTGGCATTGCCGGTAAGGTTGACCGGAAAATAACTAACTGGATTGGATTGGGCATTCTTTCTCAGGCTGGTGTAGCCATTGGACTCTCGTTATTAGTGAAACAGGATTTTGCCGGAATGGGGAAGATGCTGCCGTCAGGTATCGCCAGAGGTGATTCCATTGGCATAATTGTTATCACCACGGTAACCGCTACCTGTATCTTCTTCGAAATAATCGGACCTATCCTCACCAAAATAGCACTCCAGAAAGCAGGCGAAATTAACAACTGATTCCCCTGGCTCGAAATTCGTCCAGCATTGCGGGACGGTTTTTATATTTACGGCAAATCTGCTCGATTAGCAATATGCCCTGCTGTTTTAATTCTTTATCAGGATATGCCAATAGCAGACTGAGAAGATATCCTGCCTCTGCATAGGTGTCTCTCGAACCAGCAACTCGAAGCATTATCAGTGCTCTCTGAGTTATATAAGTATAACATTTCAGAGATAGTGGTGCAATCAAATATGGAAGACACACTCTATCACTTAAAATATAATCGCTCTTTTTGATAAAAAGGTCATAAGCCTCCTGGAAACGCTCTTCCTCAATAAGTATCTTAAAACTATGCAGTAGATAATTTTCTTGCTGGTAGTTTTTAAGCAGTTCCTGATAGTCGAATTCCTGAACCGTTTCTTTATATTTTCGGTAATATATTATTTCATTGGTTTCTTCAAACATTAAAAGGGCCGTTCTTTGATATAATTCGATATTAATGGCAGGATCAAGATGCGGAAATATCTCGGAATTCATTTTCTTTTTAATCTTGTGCACAACTTTTGCTGCCACTCTGTGATATTCTTTTTTATCATTCTCGTATTTGGTCAGCAGGAAAGAGGCCGCTTGATCATTTACTCCGGCAAATCGCTCATAGATTTTCAATTTCAGATCATGATCTTCCAGAGTATCTACCAGTTTAATTTGAAGTTTTGAATAATAATCCCTATATTGCTTCTGCTGTAATATCTTTAAAAGTTTTCCGGCAGTTGTTTCATTAAAAGATATACTGATCAGCAGATCTTCCAGCAGGTAGAAGGGAATTTTCTTATTATATCTGGTTCTGATTGTCTCCAAAATTTTTTCCTGTGTCTCTTCTTTCATTATTTGTCTGGAAAGAAGTAGATAAGCTTCCTGAATTTTTTCATAAAAATAGTTCCTGAATAACTCAATTGTTTCTCCGTCAGGGAAATTCTCATATTCATCTTCATCTTCTTCTTCAATTTCATCTCCAAATTGCCTTAATGCTTCCAGTAAGGCAATTATATCAAAAACAGCCTCCAAAAATCTGCCGGTTTCTATCAATCTCTCTATGTTATCAAATATATCACTTGTCTGAAGTTCCAGATCATCCCGCTGTATTTCCTCTGCCATTTCCCATGGCTCCACATAATGATCATAATCATGATAGCTACGTTCCAATGCTTCTTCTTCATCCGGTAATTCAATCTCGTGGAATAATTTAATATATTCCGCAACCAGTTCATCTATGCTTTTATCCCCTGGTGAAGATTCCAGATCTGCTGCTTTTGTTTTCAGTTTCTCAACCAGTATATTATCACTCAGCAATAATTCCAGGAGTATTTCATTTTTTGTATTTTCATCTGCTTCCCGGATCAATTGCAGTAATTCTTCTCTTCTATCTTCCGATTTATCCTCGATTTTCTCTTCACAGTTTTCATCTACCCAGCAACCTAAGGCGACCAGATGTTTACATATTCCTCCCCAGTCATAAGGACAACTGCACTTGAAAATCCAGTCTTGTTTATGATCGTCCCAGGTGATTTGGGTATGATAACCGTTTCTTCCCACCGTAGCAGTAACACCATTATTAATTACATTCACCGATCTCACCAGACCGGAATCATATATATCCGAACCTCTTTCATAGGACTGCCCGGTTGCCCGTCCGGCAACCTCACTCATCCCCGGTTTCGGAAAATTGATGACTGTCAACTTTCTGCTCATTTTTTCTCCCTGCTATCCTTTATCATGTTCAATAACTAACAAAATCAGGATATATTAGTTACTCGTCAAATAAAAAACAACTACATTCATGTCTGGCTTGGCATTTGATTTTTAAATAGGGCAGGCACGCAGGTCTGCCCCTACCATTAATTATCGGACAAATGTCATTTAACCACGAACCACACAGAGTAATTGATAATTATAAGAAAAGAGAAGAAGTTCAACCGTGAAAGGCGCAGAAACCGCGAAAGAAAAGAAGATTTTGTTAATCGTCATTTATCCATCGTCCATCGTCAATTGATGAAGTCTCTCTTTCCATCTTTTTTTTCAGCCGCGAAATTTGATTAAAATATATCACTAAGAAGTTATACCCGCTGAAGAGTTCATTGCTCAGGATTTATAATATGAATTCATTTTCCATATTTATAAGTTAGTTCTGTTTTCTTAAAAGAATAGCATTTCAACACAAAACTGGCATCCCCCTGTTTTTCTTATAATAGATGTATTAATCTGTATGAATAACTAACCAGTTAAGTTGTACTTGCACCGCTGGTGTACTCGCAAGTGGGGCGAGAGCAACGGCTAATCACTTCCGATCTTTTAAGTAATTATCATAAGAATGTGAAAGTAAGGAAAAATTTATAAACTGGTTGCTGGTGGTTGTGTTCTCGCCCCACTTGCGAGTACACCAGCGGTGCAAGTACACATAGATTCATTTTTCGTTTTAATTTCGGGGGGATGCCAGATTTCAACACAAAATATTTGACAAAAAGAATATAAAAGCTAATAGAAGAAAAATAAGAAATCGGATTGGCATTTGATTATCTGCAAAAACAGAAAATGAGATTAAGAAGATCATAAAGAAAAGAATGCTGCAGAAAACTGCGTTTTCTCACATTATCACTGATAATGTACTCCATATAATATTCCAGTCTCGAATCTCGAATTACGAGTCACGCTGAACGAAGTGAGTAGTGAGTAGTGAGTAGTGAATCGAGTGAGGAAATTTCATAAAGATATATCAACTGTATCGAGATTATGCTATTGTCGGGGTAGATTTTGGAAAAATCTTAAATATTAAAATTTACAGAAAACTGCGTTTTCTCACATTATCACTGATAATGTACTCCAAATCACTATTCACCAATCACGTTTTGAACTTATAATCTGCAAGGTTTTGCTTGACAGGGGATAAAGATAATATTCGATTTGTATCGTGATGAATAAAGTGTGGCTCTATTAGGATATCTTATGGATTTTATATGAATGAATAGAAGAGGAGGTTTTTATGAAGCAGATTATTTTTTTGGCAATTTTCCTGTTGATGAGTGGGGTGATATTTTCAGATACTTATATTGAAGGAGGAGAAGTCAGCGGCATCTGGTCTGTGGCTGGTTCACCTTATCTGATCAATGGGGATATTTCCATTATTGATGGAGCAACTTTGCAGGTGTTTCCGGGGGTGCAGATCATTTTTAGTGATCATTATCAATTAAGTGTTTCGGGTAGATTAGTTGCTGAGGGTACTGCGGTGGATTCTATTTTTTGGACAGTGGCAGATACAACGGGATTTTCTAATGATGACTTCAATACTGGAGGCTGGGGAGGTATAAATTTTGACTATCTTTGCGATGACAATGATACTTCTATATTGTCATTCAACCGCCTAGAATTCGGGAAATCAGTTGATGTAACAGCAGGCAGGATTGCAGGCGGTGCCGTTTGTGTGGATAGTTGCTCAAACGTAGTGATCTCATTCAATACAATTATTAATAATAAAGCATTATCCGGTGGTGGAATTGCCTGTGTCAGTGAAGCCAGCCCTGTGATAGAATTCAATACTGTGATTTATAACCGGGTTTCTGGAGCAGGTGGCGGAATACTGTGTGACTCCACTACGGATATAGTCATTGATGGCAATAATATATCAAATAATCACGCTTATTCAGGTGGAGGAATAAAGCTTTTTAGTGAAAACGGTGCGGAGATAACAAATAATATGATCAGTGGTAATTATGCTCATATCGGAGCAGGAATTCAACTGCTTCTCTGTTCAGGTATTATCTCAGATAATATTATTACTCATAATACTGCAACTCAGGAAGGTGGTGGTATTTGTTTATATGCCGCATCAGACTTAGAATTCGAAAATAATTATGTAGCACATAATTCAAGCGGATTTTACGGTGGAGGATTATATAACGCAAAATCAGATGAACTTTATTTAACGGATAATATCTTTGAATTTAATAGTGCCGTTTCCGGTGGCGGAATGTGTGATTATAATGAAGGTGGTTGGGATATCTATATGTCCGGTAACAGCATCAGGTATAATAATGCTCAGTTTCGTGGGGGTGGTATAAACTGGTCATGTCCGTCACTATATCTGGATGAAATTAACCGCAACAGTATATATTTGAATTCTGCAAAATTTGGTTATGATCTTCATTCATATAATTTCAACGAAACTGTAGTGCTTGATACTTTTACTGTGGCTGTGCCTGTGGGTAATTTTGTGTTTCCGGTGAATACATTGGATTTCGATATTCAGCATTACTGCCTGGAGCAGTATGATGCAGATATTTTCGTCTCATTGGCTGGAGATGATACTAATAGTGGTTTAACTGAGGCAGAACCTTTACAGACGATAACACAGGCATTGAAGATAATTTTGCCGGAAGATGAGATACGCACTATTCATCTGGCAGAGGGGATTTACAGTTCAGGATCAAATGGAGAGATTTTTCCAGTTGTAGGATTTGATAACGTGCAGATAGCCGGAGCAGGTAGATCAGCCACGATTCTGGATGCCGAAAGTGATTATATTCATTTCTATATCAATGGAGCGGAGAACTTCCGCATCAGAGATCTGACTATCAGAAATGCGAATTCGGCTATTGAGCAATACTGGAACTATTACCAGGGTGCGATTTATTGTCTTGGCAGCAGTATCAGTCTGGAAAACTTGGAGATAAGTGATAATTCCGGAGGCTCATACGGAGGAGGCATTTATTTAAAGGATAATTCTTATTGTGAGCTATATGATGTGAAGATCAGCAATAATTCGGTTCTTACAAGCGGAGGAGCAATATATTGTAAAGACGCATCAGAAGTATTTCTGGATAAATGCGAGATCAGTGACAATTATGCAGCCTGTTATGAGAATTACCCAGGAGCAGCAATTAATTGCCAGAACAATTCCCGGGCAGTGATCACTAATTCTACGGTGGTAAATAATACTGCCTCCGAGGGGTGTGGTGTTTTTTGTGATATCAGTTCCACACTGATCCTGGCAAATACGATCTGTCGCAATGATGCACCTCATGAGATAATTTCGGGACAGATGGGAGGAAATGCTGAACCTGTGTTGATAACTTATTCCAATCTGACTAACGGGGAACAGGGAGTTTACTCAACCTGGGGTGAGGATTTTTTCTGGTTAGAGGGTAATATTGATGAAGATCCGCTTTTTGTTGATCCTCAGCAGGGGGATTACAGGTTAAATGAAGATTCACCCTGCGTGGATAGCGGGATTGACTCGTTTACCTGGAATGAAGAAGTTATCATTGACCTGGCGGAAGGTGAATATTACGGAACAGCCCCGGATATGGGGTGTTATGAATATGGACTCGTCAATACTGACGAATTGAAAATTGAAAATGTAAAATGTAAAATCAGTAATTATCCGAATCCTTTTAATCCTGAGACGGTGGTGTCATTTTATCTGGCTGAGGAAGGTGTAGTTGAATTGACGGTGCTTAATTTGAGGGGGCAGCTTGTGAGGAGCTTGATGAAGAGTGATCTTAGTGAACCTGGTGAACATAGTGTTGTGTGGCGAGGTGATGATGACAGGGGAAACGTTGTGGGCTCCGGAGTGTATTTTATCAGGCTGGATATTGAGGGGGAGAGGAGTTTGCTGCGTAAATGCGTGCTATTGAAATGATAATCAGTGTAATAAATTGGCTAAAATGATAATATAGGCCTAACTCGGATAAACCGAAATTCAACGAGAAGATTATCAACCACGGACGTCACAGACAGCACGGACAAATTTAAGAAGAAGAGAGGATTATTTTAGTAGAGTAGTTATATATCTTATTCTTGTCCGAGTGGTCAGTGGTTTAAAAGAAATTGAAGATTATCAACCACGGAC
>JAIPGO010000113.1 GCA_021736135.1 Candidatus Cloacimonadota bacterium | reverse complement strand
TGTCTATAAAGATCAATTTTTTTACTGAGAATTACCACTAACACATAAACAGGGACTAAATTCTTAACCTATTTCCCTGCTGATCCATCTAATTTAAATTTTCACCTCTGATATTCTGCCAATTATGCAGAATTCATATTATTCAATTTACTTCTGTTCAAATGAAGCTGATGTATCACTAATAAGATTTTTTACTCTTTTCTTCTTATTTAAGCGAATGCCTGCTGTTTCCGTGAAATTCCGAAAATTTCCACCGGAGTGACTGTTGCTTCCGCAAACTTCTAAGGTAATACTGGATATTTGTCATTAGTGTCCTTTATTCCAGCTTGATATACACCCTCTTTCTATCCTGCCCTGAAGTTACTTCCGGCCATGACCGGATCTCTTTTTGTCTTTTTTAGGTTCATGCTTATCTTCTTTCTTATTTTGTTTGTTATCCCAGTGTTTTTCCTTATCCCATTTTTTCCAGTTCTCCTTCATGTCCTGATATTTTATAGGGGAATGGTTCGAGTTTCCTGTGCGCCAAGTAGGAGACAGCTTAAAAAATGGTGCCGGGACATACTTGTTCTTCCTGTGTTTCCACGTGCCGTTGTAATGATGTGCCCGATACCAGCGGTTTTCGTGTAATCTCCACCAGTAACCACCGTAGAAGAAATAATCATGATTGTTACCGTAAATGTAATAGATGTTGGTACCCTGGATTACCGCCATTTCCGGTTCTTCCTGGATTTCAACCAGGGGTAGATTGATGTTTACATCCAAATCAGCGCCGGCTATCAGACGCGGCATCCAAATGGTGCAAAACAACAGTAATGCGATAAAGGCTAATTTTATTTTCATTTTCATTCTCCTTGCTTTTAAGCGTGATAAACAGATAAATTGCCTGACTCCAACTGCCAGTTATAAAAACTTATGAAGATAGAGCTAAGCAGATCAATTTAAACTATAGTCTCAATGAAATTCCGAACTTTCCACCGGAGAACGCGTCTCCTCCGCCAAATTCTAAGTTAAGACCAAACTTGTTGCCAAAGTAATAGCGTCCCCCGATCTGACCGGAAAGACCTAAACCGGATGTGTGAGAGCCATCATAATCATCTGGTGAATTCCAGATAAAAAATCCTATACTGAGTCCTGCATAAAAATCCCAGTTTGAAGGTATATTCAAAACATTGTTGAAGTGGTAATTTCCGTTACCGGATATCCCGATTATGGAGTGATCATATTCGTGATCATTATGCTTGTCCTGGTATTGATGGTAAGATAATTCCCCACCTAAAGTGAAGTTTCTGTGGACACCAAAATCTAATCCAAGATAGATTGGTACACCCCATGACGAAAATCCCAAACCTGCATTGAATTGGTTTTGACCATTTGCGAGGGCATTACTTGCGAATACTGTACTCAAAGCACACAAGATCACAATTACTAATAAAATCTTTTTCATTTCTTTCTCCTGTTTGTTGAATCCACAGTGTCATCAAGCTGTGAGATTTCAATTTTGAAATTTAGACACCTTGCGATTTGATGAGAACCGCAAATAATAATAGGTGGTGTATTTCTCAGTAGCCATACCTGCCAATCTCTAATTACCTGTCTTAACCGCTTCATATCAATTGACTCTATCAATCGACTAAACTGAATGACATAGTCAAATGATAACTTAAGGCGATTCTCTAATAAAACAACACTTTTTATTCAAAGACATATTTTTTTTCAGATATCCATTTCCATTAAGGCAGTGGTATTGGGTTTAGCTGGTTTTAGGGTTATTTATGTTTTTCTTTGTTAAGTTTACTAGCCTTGACACAGCTCATTTTACACTGATAAAAAACTGTAAGATGGATATTATTTAGTTAAAATTGTGAACCCGGTTGAATATCAGGTCCAATTGCTGATTTGATAAAAATTTCATCTACCATCTCCCGCTTTTCGAATAACGCTTAAAGCCTTTTTCATATTTCCTAACTTATTCTTTATCAATAAGTTAGGAAATATGAAAAAGGCTTTTAAACTTAATACCATATGGAGGATCGATATATATAAACTGAACCTGACCACGAAGTCCTTCTCTCTCTGCCAAAGATGCCATAACTTGCAGGCTGTCTCCAAGTATCATGCGGTTACTCCAATTGGAATCATGCTGATAAAATTCTGTTTTTGCACCTTCACTTGGTAATCCATTAAAATCCGAAAAGAGATCTATTTGTTCATCAATATGATCTCTGCCTTTTTCAGTTTGTTTCTTTAAATCATCTATCAGTACTTTGGGATGAACTTTCTCCTGAATAAATAATGGATGTGCTTGTACGATAAGGTCAGACCAATCAGGCATATCCTTTCCTCTCCAAACCAATTGCGGATCAAGATCGGGATTTCTACGAGTATATGCCAATTTTATTGGATGTTGTTCTTCTTTATTCATCACAGATTGATATTCTGCAGTTGGTATATTCTTGCGAGAAGCATCTTTATGGGTTAGGGTCTCTATAACTTTGTTATTCTTAGCCATAATGTTCCTTATTCTTCAGATATTGTTAAAATATTGGTTATAAGCTTATTAAACTCACTTTCGATCTGGAATACTTCAGTAAACTCTGCAAAAGCCCATTTACCAAAACTTTTCCGATTATTCACACCTGGTATCCAGTAGTTTTCCATAGTAGATTTCTTCTCTTTTGCGTCTTCACGTCTATATCCCTTAATTTCTATAATAAGATGCAGTAGTTCTTCAGATCCCAAATCTATTAATACAATGAAATCAGGACGATACATGCGGGATTCTGAACCATAGCGATAAGGAACTTCCAATCCTAAATTGTGATTCTTAACATATGCTATCACTTTAGGATGTGCTTCCACAACTCTACAAAATTCTGCTTCCCAGTCACTATCAAGAATACACCAATTTACATGACAACAACGAGGATCTGTTTGCCAACGAAGAGTCTTTGAAGTATTGAAGTTTACATGCATAGTAGAACCTGTTGGATTGAAAGGATTTAAAACTGCTTTAATTGGACGATCACCGACCAATGCTCTTGTAATTCCGGCAGTAATTCTTTCGCAAGCCATATCTGCCAATTCCTGATACATAAGCTGAGCAGGATATGTTTCTCCCGTGCATACAAGACATGTATCCAGCCATTGTTTTGTTATCCTTTTTAGTTGACCAAATAAATGTAACTCGGGATCTTCTCCAGGATCTCGCCACTTAGTATAGATGAGTCTTTTAGTAATATGAAACAACAGTGTCGATCTCCGCAAATCTTCTAAATGCTGAAGATTTAGATCTATCTCTTCTCCAATGATGCCAGCGTTATGCGTAACCGAAGGACCTACCAATTCCGGTGTTAACTCTAATACAGAATCATCATTAAATAATGCAGTTAGTTTATCTTCAGGTAGCTCAACACGGTATCCCTCTACCCTGGGGAATTTTATTTCTAAGTGATTCCTTTCAGGCTTTACAGCCGTCACTTGAATAGTTTTTCGAGGAGGTTGCGGGGGGGCAATAACAGGTTTTGCGGTGAAATCGAAAGGTATTCCTAATACATCTGCATACTCAACATTAAAGAGTCCCTCTTCATTAAGCTCGTACGATTGGCGTCTAAGGGCTCGGCCTACTACTTGTTCACAAAGAAGTTGAGTCCCAAAAGCACGAACACCTAATACATGCGTAACTGTGCTGGCATCCCAACCTTCTGTAATCATTGAAACAGATACAACGCATCTTATTGTTCCACCTAGGCGACCTTCCTTACCAACTGTATTCATAACTTCTCGCAAAAGATCTTGGTCAGTAATATTCTCGGCTTGTTTACGATCTCCTGTTCGTTCAATGATCTCTCTTCTAAACCTTTCTATCTCGCTGGAAGCCATTTTTCTGAAGTTTATATCTAAGGCATCACCAGATTCAAGCTGCTCACTATCAATAAGTAACGTACGAGGACAGGGTATTGCATTACCATACTCATCATAATTTCTAAATAACTCTAATCGACCATTATTGACCTGACTGGAACCATCATCATTCTCTTTAACAAATCCTGATATATAATCATACACTATTTTAGATGTAGATGTGTTGTTGCACACCACAATAAAGCAAGGAGGTACATTAATATCCGCTTCTTTCCACAGGTTGTAAGTTTTCTCATAATGACCATATAGAGCTTGAAGTGCTGTTTGCAATTCAACGGGTATTGCCAAAGGGTCTAATGCCTTCGATTTACCTCGACCTTTTTTGGGCATTCGCTTAGAAATATGTTTCCATAACTCACGGAACTTAGGCATTTCTTGACCAGGTATATTATCTGCTACAGGAACTCGAGGAAGCTTAACGATACCACATTCAATTGCATCCATTAAGGAGAAATCACTCATTGTCCAAGGAAATAAAGTACCTTCAGCATATCCAGATCCTTGTAAAAAAAATGGTGTTGCTGACAGATCAATAACTCTACTTATACCTAATTTTTTCTTAATTATTTCAAGACCAGAAATCCATAATCGGGCTGCATTGTTATTCTTTTCAGCTTCCTTTCTTTCATCACCCTTCAAATCAGTTTCATTATCATGACCTGGTTTTTCTCGGTAACAATGATGTGCTTCATCATTTATCACCATTATATTTTTCATACCCATAAGATTCGGCATTACACGTTGTATCATCTGTCCTTCTGTTTCCAGTGTCTGCAATGGCTCCCCACGACCTTGTAATAGTGAGCGACCACCTTTAGACAATTCTATTCTTTCTTTGAGTTTAAAAGCATGATAATTAGTGATCACAATTTCTGCTCTATGCAAATAACTAAGCATATCCCGAGGAACAAGTTCTCGACTTTCATAATAACTATCAGGATCATTAGGTTTAAGAACTCTTAATCGATCCTTTATTGTAATTCCAGGAGCAACGATTAAGAAACCACGAGTAAAATTTTTACTGCTTGATCTTCGTACTGCATTGATTGTTTGCCATGCGATCAACATTGCCATTACAGTAGTTTTACCTGCTCCTGTAGCAAGCTTCAATGCAATACGGAATAAATCTGTTTGTGCCTCTTTATTAGCATCAACAAGATGCTTAATAAGTTGATTTCCTGATTTACCAAGCTTGGGTGCGACTTCTGTTAACCAAATGATTACTTCTACAGCTTCTATTTGACAGAAAAAGGGTCGAAACAAACTAAACTGGAAACTTCTCCAATGTTGTAATAATCTTGCTGTTTCAGGTGTAACATTCCAGTCATTAGGACTTGGTAAATTTCGCCATTGATCAACAAGATATCTCACTTCATTTATTAAAGCAGTAGGATCATATTGTTGCTTATCTGATGATAAGCCTTCACCTTCATCAAATACTAATTGTTGTTGTTGATCTTCTACCTTCCCTTTTCTCTTTCTTGGCTTTGGAATTGGAGTAATAAAATCAGCGCTTCTTCTTTTTGTTATAATTCTTTGCGTTGGCTGACCGTCGGAATCAAGTTCCCAGTGTTTTGCAGGTTGCTCATAAGGTGAATTAATCACTGGTTTTTCAAAAAATTTATTATTCATTTATTCTCCATAAATTAATACTTTTAATATCTGATTATCCAAAATAATAAAATCAATTGTTTATTGGCAAGAAAAAAGTGAAATGTGAGATTTCACAATGTAAAATGTAAAAAGTAAAATGTAAAATAAATCTTCACTTCGTTCAGTGACTTCGTCAGTTAGTTGTTAATGGTTAGCTGTTAGTTGGAAATCAAAAGAAAAATATATCTTCACTTCGTTCAGCGTTAGTCGTTAATGGTTAATAGTTAATCGTGAAGTCAAGTAGTCGAGTTTTCGTGAAGTCGTGCTGTCGTGTAGTCGTTTCAATGCCTTTCGCGCCATTTCGCTTGTCGGGGCGTAATGGTGACTTCCAGGGGATATACCCTCAATGCAAGGTTGCACTTGATGACATTCTGCTGCTATGATGTTCGTCTTTGCAATGCGTATTTGCCTCCTGTAGGGCGTCTGGAGAGCTTTGCTCAAGTAATAAATGTAAAATGTAAAATGTAAAAAGTGAACCCAGTGAAATATGCTTCGCATTTCACGAGTCAAGAATGTAAAAGTCGGATATCGTGTCTCGGATTTCGGATCTCTAATCTCGGGTCTTGTTTTTTTCTGTTCACTATTCACTGTTCACCGTTCACTTTAAAAAAAAAACTTTTTTCTATGAAATATTATGAATTTATATGAAATCTTATGAATTCTTATGAAGGGTTATGTTGTTGGGAAATAAAGAGGTTGACGGTTATCCTGCGGAATGTAAAATGTAAAATGTAAAATGTAAAATGAAATGCAAAACCGGGAGACGGGAGACGGGGAAATAATGTAAAATGTAAAATGTAAAATGTAAAATGAAATGCAAAACCGGGAGACGGGAGACGGGGAAACGAGGGAACGAAAAGGAGAAAAGGCGAAGGGGGGGATAAAATAATTGAAAATTGAAAATGTAAAATTGGCTTCACTGCGTTCAGCAGTGAACGGTGATCAGTGATCGGTGAACGGACAAAGAAAGAGAAAGACGTGAAACGAGAACCGAAAGAAGCTTGGTAAATTAGAAGAGTAGATAATAAAAACACTCTTATCCGTGTTGATCTGGGTGATCTGCCTGTCGGGGCGTAATGTAATGAAGACTGGTGGCTGAAATGGTTTGCTTTCTTTTTCGTGAGAATTTGTGTTTTTCGTGGTTCAAATAGTTTTTTGTTCGGTTTGGTTTTTCGAGTCTCGAGTCTCGAGTCTCGAATCACGTGAAAAGGAGTTCTTATGCCTCATCAGAGAGAAATGAGTAATGCGGAATTTATTCAGGCGGAATGTATTATCCATGGGCGTTTTGGGGATAAGGTTTATCAGAAAAAACGTAATGGGGAGATGCGTGTTTATGATTATGAGTTCAAACCAAAATATGCGGCTACTGATCTTAGTAAGCGTACCGACTGCATAATGCGGACGGCTTACACTTTCACTAATCCGCGCTATGACGGCTTTCAAAGTATTATTAACAAGCTTTTTTATTATACTCCCTATTTCGTGCATGCCGGGAGCTATGACTTTAGCTGCAATACGTTTTTTAAGCTGAGGCAGAAGGGTGATTATAAGCTGGATATAAATGGCGTCAGGCTGGAAATGAACCTTGCTCCGCGCAGTAAAGTCTGTTTATGCTTTAGTGATGGAAATGATTATCTGGTAAAACTTTATCGCAATAATTATCTTTACTGCGAACGCGAGGTTATGGTGATAGCTGCTGAGGAGGAGGTTGATGATGCTTATGAGGCCTGGTTCGCGGAACATCTGGAAGAAGTTCTTACGGCACCGGATCCACGCTTTAGTTCCTTAAGAATTTACCGCAGAGGAGTTGTGCCTAATTTATTGTATCAATATCTGTCAGGTAAAACGGAGCAGGGGGTATTGTATCGCAGCAGCTATTGGAAGCGGTTTATGTATGTGCGTTCCAGTTACGAGCATCATCATAATGTGAGTGGTGATCATTTTTATGTTTCGCAGAGGAATATAACTGCTTGCTGGAATGCGACAGCGGATGATTTTAAAGCCGTCTGGGAGAAGTATCATACGCGGTGGTTTGATGCTGATTATTTTAAGAACTGGAAGATAGTGCGGCAGCATAATTTCTGGAGTAAGCTTGTGTTTCGAGCGTGCGCGGATATGTGCTTTGATCCTGAGGAATTATCACCGGAGAACTGGCTGCCGGGGGTGGAAACTTTAGGCGACCTGCTGGAAGTTAGTGGGATGAGGAATTATGGGCTGACTGTGGGGGAGATGGGAGTGGGGATTTTTTCTGATTAATGATTAATAATTAATGATGAAGGTAGGTCAGCAAGCTGACGAATAATAAAGCCAAGAAAGAAGAGGAGTTTTTTTCACCACAGAGGACACAGAGGTCACAGAGAGAAGAAGAGAATGATATCTTTTTTTAAAACAAACTCTCTTTTTTACTTTTACTCTGTGCTCTCTGTGAACTCTGTGGTAGAATGTTTTCTCTTAGTCGTTTTGTCAATCCGTCACTCCCTCGTTCCCTCGTTTTTTTTACCACGAACATGGGGTGCTATGGATTAAATCAAGAGGAACTCAATATAAGAATTTACTACCACGAATAACACTAATCTTCACGAATAAGAGGTGAAGAGATTGAGGATTTAGAATTAAGGATTAAGGATTAAGGATTTTAACCGCCAGGCTATGTTCCGCATGAGGATATTAACAGAGTTGGGGAAAATTAATGCTGCTCTTAAGTCATCCAGGGGTACCTTCTTGACTCAATGGCTTAGCTGGTAATAAGTTATGATATATTTGCCAAAATGTATTAAGAAAAACGGGGGAGACCAGCAAACAAATTATTGACAGCGAAACAAGGGCTGGTATGATAGAATCAATAATGGAGGAATGATGGAAATCAAAGAAATAATCAATGACCTGGAGTTTTATAAAGGATATTATCCGGAAAAAGCCTTACGTGAAACAATAGCCCGAAAAGAGGAGATAATTCCGGAACTATTGAAAACATTGTATAAATCTCTGGAAAATATGCCCTATTTAGGCGAATATCTCCAGTTCAATGGCTACATCATGGCTTTTTACCTGTTATCACAATTCCGGGTTAAGGAAGCTTTTCCTTTGATCACCGAATTTTTTACTTACCTGGAAAATGATCCTTATGATTTTACCGGAAACCTGATTACAGAGACCCTCGACCGGATACTGGCATCGGTATATAACGGTGAACTATCCACCCTGCACTACGTGGTTCTGGAGAGAGATTGTGATGAATTTGTGCGGGTGGCTTTTTTGAATGCAATCCTGATACTCTTTAAGAATGGTCTGGTTGAGCGTGAAGAAGTCATCGAAATATATCGGAGCATACTGAATAATCTTGAAAGAAAGAAGTCATATATCTGGCACTCATTAGTTAAGGCATGTGCCATATTAAAAGCGAAGGAACTCACTGGACTGATCAGAAAAGTATATGACGATAACCTGATTGATACCTTTGAATTACCGCTGGAAGAAGTTCTTGGTTTGATGGATACGGAATATGACATTTATAGTTCAGGAATGAATTATAACCTGATAGATGACGCTATCGAGGAAACAAACTGGTGGTCATGCTATACCAATAAACCTGAGGAAGCAGAATTTTATAAAGATATGTCTTCAATGAATAAGGAAATTATCAGGGAACTGGAATATTATCGCGGTTACTATCCCCGGGAGGCAATAAATAAAGCGATAGAAAACCAGAAAGCCATTACTCCTGATCTGCTCAAAGTGATCGAATGGACGACAAAAAATCCGAAAGTATGTAAACACGTGGATTATACTCTCCATATTTTTGCCTGTTATTTATTAGGTAAGTTCGAGGAGAAACGGGCATTTCCGGTCATCATTGACCTAATCACAACGGGAATTTATTCCGAAGAGAGCATCTCTGAATTTGTATTTTTTGATTTGAGTAATATTTTAGCTGCAACATATAATGGTGATCATGAACTTTTAATGGGAAAAATACTTAATAGAGATATAAATGAAGATATCAAGTATGCCTTTATGGAGAGCTTCATTACCATTAATGAGAGAAATAAGATAGAAAGAGATGTTTATCTGAGTATTCTCAAAGAACTGTTCCTGAAATTAAAAAAAGAAGATTCTTCCGTATGGGTCATGCTGGTCAATGCCGCTATTTTAATTAAGGCAAATGTATTGTTAGCAGACATAATGAAGGCTTATACTTATGAACAAAACGAATTCTGGCTGGAAAAAAAGGAAGTGGAAAAAATATTCAAGGGAAAGGAAGAAATTCCTTCTGAGCTATTCCCCATTTATGTTGATGATATTTATGATACTGAGTGGTGGGGAGGTGTGGAACTAATTGAATCAGAGGAGAATTTTATTAATTATCCTGACAGAAAGGAAATCAGACTCGATTCCCTGATAGAAAATAGAGTTACAGATGAAGAAGAATTTGATGAAGACTATGAGGAAGATGAAGAATTTTATTCAGAACCTGTGATTCCTTATGTGAGAAAAGGAAAGAAAATCGGCAGAAATGATCCCTGCCCTTGTGGCAGTGGAAAGAAATATAAAAAATGCTGCGGGAAGATAGAATAACATAGATTTAACGTCTAATTGCTGATAAAAAAAGGTCATACCTGGTATCAGGTATGACCTTTTTGATCTATAAAACTATTATGGGGTCTGGTAGATATTTTCCTCTACAACATTATCCACCGTGTTTTCATACCAGTCATTATGAACAGCGCCACTGCTTTCTGCCCAGTCTCCAAAGTAGTTATAAGTGTCAATGATGGCTATTCTCTCTTTAGGATAATCCCACTCGATCGGAAGATTTATAGCCCAGGGAAGGTTAGTTGCCGTTTTGTAATAACGGTTATTGCCCGGTTCTGAGTTATCGTCCTCGGTTCCAAAAAGTAACTGATCGGCTAAATATGTCGGAGGCATATCAGGAAGATGAACTTCACGCCCGGAGTTCTGATCAACTACTATAAAAGGATTATATGGCAGCTGCCAGGGTAAAGCGCTCTCATCAACAGCTTCAGTTAATTTCAAGTAAAATTCAAACGCCACCGGAGTTAAATACGGATCAGATGGCTGAGTATTAACAAATTCACTGTCTTGCGGTTTGTTCATTATCTCCAGGGCATTAGCAAAGAAATTGATGATTTGAGAATCGACTCCCTCAACACCGGATCCAGCGAGATCAGTATAGGTCAGCTCTTCCACATTTTCTGCCGGGAAGGGCAATTCCAGAGCAAATCCGTTTTGATAACCTGCACCGGATGCTCTTAAAACAAAATATCCGAATACTTCCAGCAGATGATCAGCGGGATCGTCAACTGTTTCGAAGCGATAACTGATAATTACATCATTGAAATCATAATCACCCATGAGCGGCCATCTGTCTTCATAGGCAAGAGTTCCCCAGGTCAGACTGTCGTCTCCGGGATAATGATTCAAAAATGCTCTGGTGTCATCGTAGGGAAAATCATCGTCGTCATTCAATACGCCATCATTATCATCATCATCATAAAACCCGCGGGGGCATACCGTAGATGTGGAATCTGCTCTGGCAAAGCCCTCACCAAAAGTTCCCCCCAGTTTCCATTTGATATAGAAAATTTCCTCATCCCTGTAGCCTTCACCGGGAAATTCCACAGTGAAAACATTTTCATGACGACCGGGCTGGAACAATGTTGGTTGTCCCATATCCTGATACGGAGTATTTTGCAGCATATTCATGGAACCAATTGGTATCTGCTGAACACTATCATAGTCATTCAAATACCCATAATGAGCTAAAAACATACCGTCACCCAGATGCTCAATACATTCAAGAATAGGATGGACTTGATCTTCGTCTCTGACTTCCCCTCTAACTTCTTCCTGATCAGGATAAAAATTATAGTCTATCGTGTTATTGATTATTTCATAATCTGCTTCCATATCTTCCACTTCGCTATAAACCAGTTTCACGTTGCTGATATCATTCGGGATACTGATTATACCGTGATAACCATCTTGAATATCGATCAATCCCTTTTTTAGCAAATTGTCATTCAGGTCATAAATATAAAATACTCCCGAATAAAAAGCGCGTAAATTGACTTCCACATCGCGATGTGTGGTAAAGTTGAAATCCTCGGAAATAACAAGATCCGTCATTTCCTTGTCTGTTATTTCATTATCATTATTCGTCGAACAACTTATCAGTAGAACTGATAAAATTAACAAAAAACCAAATATTTTGATCTTTCCTTTCATCCAATACCTCCTGTGAAATTTACTTCTGGTTAATCTAATGCAATTTTTGTTCCAGATAAGCAGACTGGAAAAATCAAGAAAATATAATGTGTAACACATTGAATTATTGAGCTTTACTGTTTTGTGAAAACAGGATGCATATTGATAATGTGGAAAAAATCTGGCAGAGGATGTGATTATGGGCAATCAGATTCCGTTTTCGGGCAAAATTTTTTAGAGATACCAATTACAGATCAAGCTCCTGAATTATACTCATTCGAGAAATGATATCCTGCAAAAGATTAGATATTTAAAATTTCGGGGGGATGCGCTCAGTGAAATTGAACTGGCATCCCCCTTTTTATCTATTGAAGATAATTGTATTTCATTGATATATATGAATATAACATTATGATATATTCGTAAATTTTTCTTTATATTCTTACATTAGTACCCGGATTCATCCGGGTGTTCTTACAAAAAAAAGTGATGTCCAGTGGCTTCAGCCACTTCTATATTAGCATAACAAGATTTAAGCATCACCTCATAAATATCTGTAACTTTTAACTTGTTCTTTTAAATTCTATCTGCGTTGTTCATCGCTTTAATATCAAAGGATATTGAAGCTCTTCTCGCCTTGATATAATTCAAAATTACTGCGTTAAATTGTCACACATATTTAT
>JAIPGO010000112.1 GCA_021736135.1 Candidatus Cloacimonadota bacterium | reverse complement strand
GACCTTTATTTGTCCGTTCACTCTCTATCAATTGTAGAACAGGTGTTTTACCTTTTTCAGTCTTAGTCTCTTTAAAATACATACTCAACTCCTGACATCTTTGAGACAAAAATATAAAGCGCAAAAAAGGTGTCAAACATAAAAAATAATTTAATGAAAAATTCAGGCACTACATTTTGATTCCTGAAAATGTAACTTCTTTGTTATCAGTATGTTAGATTTTTACCCAAAAAGGCACAAAATGCACGTATCCATATATATATCAGTGTCTTACGTTATTAGGCATATTTTTATTTTTTTAGGCAAAGTGCGAAAGTCAGGTTAACATAATATAAAAGGTATTTGAGGTTAATAAAAAAAGCAGCCCTTGCCAAAGCAGGGGCTGCAAAATATCTCAGAAGATAATTACTTCATCAGTATCATCTTCTTAGTGCTTGTATAGCGTCCGCTCATCATTTTGAAGAAATAAACGCCAGATGCCTGACCATCAGCATTCCAAACCAGTGAATAAGTGCCAGCAGCCTGATGTTCATTAACCAGAGTTGTTACAAGCTGTCCTTTGACATTGAATATCTGTATATTCACGTCTTCGTCTTCAGCGATAGCATAAGTAATAGATGTTGTAGGATTGAAGGGATTTGGATAATTTCCTTCAAGAACCGTCAGGGCTGGTGCAGAAGTCAGCGTAAGATGTTCACTAGCATTATTAATAACCATATAAATAGTTACTTTCTTTACATCAACCGTGATTCTCAGGAATTCACCATTAATTTCATCAGCAGATGCCAGAGCAATCTTATTGCCGTTGACAGCAAACCTCATATCGGTTTCCGGAGTTTCTATATTTGTTGAAATCTCAGCGCTGAAACCATATAGGCTACCTGCGGCAGTGAAGACAAGTTCGTTATCAACGAAAGTTACCACCACATCAGCAACGGGCTCATTATTCCGCAGGGGCAATTCAACGGGGAAGATATCAATAACTCCGGCAACAAACTGCAAAATCAGCGAAGCATCATAAGCGCCGATGAATTCATTTCCATCCACATTTGCTCTCATCAGAGTAATTTCATCCCAGGGCAGTGGTACGGCAACAGGGTCAAGTTGAACAACATATTGCAGGACATTGGAAGCATCGAAAGCTTCCACGATCCCGTTATTATCAACATCACCATAATTCTGAGCTAAATTTCCGGTAATCTCTAATTCATAATATCCGGATATCTCATAGTCCGAGCTATATATTTTTGCATAATAGGTTCCTTGACTGAGGTTATCGAAGACAATCTGACTTTGCTCAACCTGATCCTGCCAGTTATCGTTAAATGCTAGGTAGCCAGCATCATCACAATCAGCCCAGACTTCCAGCATAGTATCAAAATTGGAATTCAGAAGTGAAACCGTAAGATCAGAATAGGAATTATCAAGATAGAATTCATACCAGATTTCCTGCCTGCCGTGGCATTCATTTATAAGAGCGGGATCATTAACGTTAAGATATGGCAGAGGGAGATCGCAGAAATCACCAAAGGAATCGGGCACGAAAAAAGGAACCTCATACAACGAACCTTCACATGAGTCTTCAAAGATAATAGTGCCTGATTCATCAGAGCACCTGCAAAGTAAACCTCCATCACCATAGCTGTCATACATAACCAGAGTCCAGTTACCAGGTTCCAGGTAAAGAAATTCTCTGACCGAATCATCGGAATTGAAGCCAATCGGAGCACCATTATACCAGTACATTTCGTCTTCATTATAAAGACTCCAGGTCGATTCGTAATAGTAGTCATCCGGGATAAAGTAGAAGGTATAATTACATCCAGTAGCCTTTTGCAGAAAGAAATCATCTATTGTGTTCTCTCCTTCATCTACGATTTTGGAAGTGTTTAGATCGTAATAAAACCATTTAGTTAACCGAACATCGTAATTAGCAGCTTCGATATTGACAAATTCAAAATAACCGGTTTCATCGGTCCAGGCAGTATAATATTCTCCGGGTCCATTGGGGAAATGTGGCGCTAAATAAACAGTACTTTGATAAACCGGCTCCAGTGTTTCTGTATTGTAAACATAACCTGTCCAGGTACCTGTTTCACGTGTTTCGGGTAAGTCATTACTGCTTAAAATGAATAAAGGAATGATAACAAGTAAAAGGGTAAAATATTTTTTCATAATCAACTCCTAAAAAAAATATAATTACCTTTTCTTATTGAAAAAAATCAAACTCAAAAAAAGGTAATTATATTGGGAAAAAAAGTGTTCAGCCCCTGAAACCAGGGGCTGAACTATCATCAGAAGACGATTATTTCATTAAGATCATCTTCTTTGTGCTTGTATAGCGTCCGCTCTTCATCTTGAAGAAATAAACGCCAGATGCCTGATCCTGAGCATTCCAGATGAGCTGGTATATTCCGGCGGGCTTATATTCATTAACCAGAGTAGTAACTAACTGACCCTTAACATTGAATATCTGAACGGTTACGAGCCCGTCTTCAGCCAGTGAGTAATCAATATAAGTGGTTGGGTTGAAGGGGTTCGGGTAATTGCTCTTAAGAGCAGTAACACTTGGCACAGATGTGAGAGCAATGTGTTCATTAGCATTGTTGATTACCATGTCAATGGTAATTTCTTTTGCTGTTACAGGGATTCTAAGGAATTCACCTGTGATCAGTTCAGCAGAAGCCAGGGCGATCTTATTGCCGTTAACTGCATTAAGCAGGCTGGTTTTCGGAGTACCCATATTTGCAGAAATATCAGCTTCGAAGCCATAAAGATCACCAGTAGCCGTGAAGATAAGTTCGTTATCGACGAAAGTAACTTCCACAGCAGCTTCCGGAGCTTCCTGACGAACGAGCAGTTCAACCGGGAACACATCGATGTAGCCAACCACGTATTGCAGGATCAGAGCACCGTCATAAGCGTTGATCCAGTCATTACCGTCAACATCGGCAGCAGTCATTGTTTCTTCACTCCAGGGCAGTGGAACTGCCACGGGATCAAGACCAACAACGTACTGTAAGATGTTGGAAGTGTCAAAAGCTTCTACTAAACCATTAGTATCAACATCACCGTAAACGAATAAAGGTTCACCCCAGATGCGGATATTCGGGACATAAGCAGCTATTGTGCCAGTCAAGGCAGCCGGGAAAGTATTATCGGCATACTTGTAAACTGCTCTTGAAGTTTGACTGGTATAATAGAAGGAAGGATAACCAGTTACATAATCGCCATCAAAGTTATCCCACCAGATCATAAGGTTATCAGTACCATTGTATTGGAACGGAGTATCGAAAGTGATTTCATTCCAGCCGCCATTCCAGATCATGTTTCCGCAATATACTTCCTGGAATCCAGCTGTATTGGCAGGATCCATATAAGTATTGACCGTGAAGATGTCCATATCCGTATGAGTCATATAAACATGCTGATCCAGCATCTCGTAGTTTACTGGATTGTTGTAAACATGGTAAGCTATCCTGTCAATGATCTGGGCATCTCCCAGCTCTTCCTGCAGATAGATTGAACCGCTCCAGCTATAGTCGTAATATCCGTAGCATGGAACGTAATTTGAATAAGTTGTACCTGTACCTATCTCCAGATAATCAGGAGGATAAAGCATCACACTGAATGTGTTTAAGCCTTCAACTAAAGTGACAGGAAGGAATACATCCATATAGCCAGGTGCAGTATAAGTTAAAGTATAATCACCTGTTGTAAGGTTTGAAATGTAATAGTAACCCATTGCGTCAGTGGTTACAGGATCAATTCCGCCACCCGCACTAACTGTTGCGCCTTCGATGGGCATACCAGTATCGCCATCAGTAACATAACCGTCTATGTCGCCATATAATATCTCTTGATTATAAAGGCGGATATTCGGAACGTAAGAGCTGATGTAACCTGTTAAAGCAGAGGGGAAAGTAGTGTCAGCATATTTGTAAATAGCTCTGCTGGTTTTACTGGTGTAATAGAAAGTTGGATATCCGGAAACACCTTCACCATCATAGTTTTCCCACCAGATAAGCAGGTTGTCCACGCCATTGTATTCAAAAGGAGTATCAAAAATTATCTGTACCCAGCCATTATTCCAGACGACGGTTCCGCTATATACTTCCTGGAAACCTGAAGCAACAGGATCCATGTAGGTATTAGCGCTAATTATATCCATATCCGTATGAGCCATATAAACATGCTGATCCAGCATAGTATAATTTGCCGGATTGTTATAAACATGATATTCCATTTTGGTAATTGGAGTGGCTATGCCAATTTCTTCCTGCAGATAGATTGAACCGGTCCAGGTGTAATCATAATACCCATAAGTAGGAACGTAACTGGTAGATGATGTTCCTGTACCAATTTCCAGATATTCAATCGGGTCAAGATAGTAATTGAAAGAATTCAGACCTTCCACTGCTGTTACTGGAACGGATTGAGTAACATAAAATGCTTTGGAAACACCAAAGGTATAATCACCGATAGGCAATCCTGAAATATAATAGTAACCATTGATATCAGTTAAGGTTTCAAAACCGCTGATTCCCGGTGCAACCATAGCGCCTTCAAGGGGTAACTGTGTTTCATTATCATATACGTAGCCATCAACTTCGCAGGGGATAACTAATGTACCAGTGATTTCCAGTTCATAGTTACCATATGATGAGCCATATCCGTAAACTTTCACGTGATAGTTACCAGCCATCAGGTAAGAATAAGGAATGTAACTTTGAAGTGCGCGTGATAATTCCTTTTCCTTAGGTTCTAAAGGACTCATGCTACTGTTACGACCACTCCAGTCATCATTGTAAGCCATATAAGTGTCATCACCGCAGTCACCCCAGAGTTCGAGCTTGGTATCAAAATCTGAGCCCAGCAGAGAGATGCCTACGTCTCCATAAGCTGCATCAATGGTGAATGTGTACCAGACAGCCTGATTGGCTACAATGGATCCAGTCTGGGCGGGACCATTGATAGGTCCATAATCTATGGCAACCTGGCAGATAGAACCTGGTTCCAGGTCATTATAAAATTCAAAGATTCCTAAATCATCATAATCAAGATCATCCCAGGAAACCATTTCCACGAAGTTTTCATCCTGTACCATTCCAGTGATACCGCCGTCACCCCAGGTATCCCAGCAGTAAACCTGATAGGTTCCGGGGAGGAGAACCAGGTAGTGATCCTGAGCTTCATAACTGGCAGTAAAGGTCTGATCCACATCCCAGTACCAGCCGCGTGTTTCCGGCATCCAGAGATTATAGCTGCATTCACCTGCATAATAATCTGCTTCCACATGCAGATAAACGTTCCATTCAGTAATGGGTACTAAGGCGAAGTCCTGAGTGGTTACACCTTCGATTACGTCAACCTGAGCATATCCATCTTCATAGAAATCCATAGAAACGTTAACATCGTAAGTATCCGTCAGCAAGCCAAGGAATTCATAATATCCGTTAACATCTGTTGCGGTTGCCAGACGTGACATCGGGATGCTTTCCAGATAAGTAATTTCTTTTTCAGATAAGCCAACTTTTGAGCGAACACCAGTTGCCACTGTAGCATTAACAGTAGCGCCTACAATTGGCAGTCCTGAATCGGAGTCTGTAACAATACCGGAAAGGTCACCATAAGTGGGAGGAATATATTCTTCCACGGTTAGTTCATAATATCCTGAATAAGAAGAATAACCTTCCAGCATAAGGAAATAAGTTCCCGGAGCAGCATTATATTGATTGATATATGAAGCAGAACTATATCCGGTAGGCCAGCCATAGCAGCCATCATCATTATAAGCAACCTGAGTCATACTGTCATTGAAGAGGCGTAAATAAGTATCGAAAGTAGAGCCACAGGAGTGAATATCGAGGATAGTTTGTTCAGCAAGAGTGAAAGTATAGAACACATCAGGTGAACTGTTATTACCCCAGTTGGTGAAATCAACTCTGGTATCACCAGTGTCAAAGAAAGGCAGAGCGTCAATCTGGAAAGCGCTTTGCGGAACATCACCAGGTAAGTAAACAATGGGTGCGCTGAAGGTTATGGGCAGAGTAATTACATCCGAAGCGACATTCTGGAAACTGGTAACAGTTCCGGTATAAGTATAATCACCAAGGAGGTAATCACCGCTAACGCGCAGATAGTTAACTCCTTCGCCGATTTGATAAAGCAATCCATCCACCAGCATAAAGCCGCGGCCGTCATCTACTATATAGAATATAGGAGCATTACCATTGATAATTTCCCACATAACAGCCTGCCAGCCGGTGGCACCTTCAATAACACCTTTAGCTGCCCAGTAATCGAACCAGCCTTCAGGATAGGTGCTAACGAAGAATTCATTCATATTATTAACCAGTAGCGGAACATTTGTATTCAGGTTGAAAATATTCAGATAAGTGTAATCATACATCGGATCGATTTCTACCAGATCATCAAAAACGGGATCCCAGGTTGCCATATCAATTGAGGAAACCAGAGAATAATCAATGATCTCCGGAGGAACAACCTGATCTCCGGTAATAGTAAGAATATAGTCACCATAATTAGCGCTATAACCCATTACATTGGCGTAATAGTAACCAGGAGCCAGTTCCGGGAAAACGATCTGGCTTTGCAGAACGCGGGACTGTGTCTTATCGATCTTTTCTTGATTCAGTGGGGCGCTTCTGCCATTCCAGTCATCGTTGTATGCCAGATAATCGGCATCATCGCAATCTCCCCAGACTTCCAGCATGGTATCATAGCTTGAGCCCAGCAGGGAAACTGTGGCATTGTAATAAGTGGCGTCGAGATAGAATTCATACCAGACAGTTTCATAAGCTACAGTAGTACCCGTCTGAGCCGGATCATTGATATTGTAATAAGGAAGAGCGAGTTCGCAAGATTCCCCTGTAGGTGGAATTGTGCCAGTAATATTAAGAACATAATCACCATAGTAAGAACTATAACCCATTACTTCCACATAATATGTTCCAACACCGAGAGTAGCAAAGGTGATTTCACTCTGCATACCGCAGGAATCGTCATTATAACCGATATAGGCAGCGCCGCATTCGTCATAAACATAAAGTTTAGTATCGAAGCTGGAACCGCATAAGGAGACAACAACGTCCTGATAATCAGTATCTAGTGTGAATTCATACCATACGTGCTGCATGGATATAATTGAGCCGTAAATGGTATCGCCATTAATCTCAGTAGGTATGGCTGAACCGCAGGTTTCGCCTGGTTCCGGTACCCATTCGTACCATTCCATATTTAAGGTATATTCAAAGAAATCAGGAGTAGGCCAGTTGGAAACGATCACATAATATGTGCCAGCATCGATTGGAACAGAAGCAAAGGTGAAGGAAGTGCTTGCACCCTGAGCAAATATCGTATTGTATTCGCCATCGGGGCAGCCGTCAAGGATGAATAATCCGGGATAATCAGATGATCCGCCGACCAGACTTCCCTGCAGGAAACCACCGTCAGTATCGATAGTCATTTCATATACTATGTCAATACCGTTCATATAGTAGCTGCCGGTATATGTGTAGTCATCAGAGAATCCGTCAGATGTACCATACAGGTCAACAACAGGCAGAGTGAGTGGAAGAGGATCTTCGCATGTATCACCCTGAGGGGCAAACCATGGTTCAGCAAAGGTTAAAGGTATTGTGATCAGATCTGATTCCAGAGCTGTATCGCTAAGTACCGTTCCAGTATAGGTGTAATCTCCAAGCAGGTAATCACCACTAACGCGTAGATTCTGAATGCCCATCCCAGCCTGATATTGCAGACCGTCAACCAGCATATAATCCATTCCATCATAAGTCAGATAGAAGATAGGAGCATTGCCATTAATGATTGGCCACATAACAGCCTGCCAGCCGACAGCTCCTTCGATAACGCCTTTTCCTGCCCAGTAATCAAACCAGCCTTCAGGATAAGTGCTAACGAAGAATTCATTCATTTCGGTGGTCGATAATGGCATGGATGTAGCCATACTGCCTATGTTCAAGTAAGTGTAATCATACATAGGATCAATAACAACTTCATCATCGAAAACCGGTAACCAATTTACAAGATCAATTGAAGAAACCATGTCATAATCAATAATTTCCGGTAAGATCAATTCTTCGGTGATCGTCCAGCTAAAGGGTTCAGATCCATAATAATCATCCCAGTAAATATAATAGGAAGTTCCGGTGGCGATATCGATCACAACCTCTGAGGCGTAGGAGTATTCAGTACAATAGATATCATCATTATAAGCGAGCACATTACCTTCACAGGCATCATACACGTAAATATAGGTATCAATATACTGTCCAGCGTAGCAGCTTGAAATGGTTGCCATACCATCCATGGTGGCAACGTATTCATACCATACTGGTTGATAGGGGGCAGCATTTTCGCCAACAACTGCCATTAATGGGTCTGCACAGGTGTCACCCTGTTCACGTAATCCATCGCGTAAACCCTGATTAGGATTCACAACTTTGTCCGCTAAAGCGATACTGCTTACGAACAAAAACGCTAAAACAAGTAAAAATACTTTTTTCATAAAGACTCTCCTTTTATTGAGTTTCCTCTCTTTTTTAAATTCTCATTAGTTTCGGATTCCACACATAATACGCCTGATTTGCGATAGTATCGGTTAGTTTTCTTTTCGATATTTAAAATTAAATTCATTATCAATTTAACTTGCATTCCGTCCTTCATTTTTTTTCCCAATTTTTAAATTAATAACCACAATTAAATTCTTCCCTCATTCCAGGCAAAATTGGATTTTTTATATAATGTAGTCAATTTATTTTTTTTTTTTTCTATGACTCAGACCTGGATTCAATCAATAAGCGCTGGATATTCAATTCATGCACAGAGGGCACTGCAACTTCTATTTTATTGTCCAGAAAGGTATTAAGGCTAAGCTTACGAGTTATTTCAGACTCGCTTAGACCCATAAGATTATACTCATTAAATCTATTTCGTAAATTATTTAAATATTTCAGATCAGAATACAGTTTTTCGGACCTGACGGGATTACCATGTCCGGAAAATATCTGCTCGATCTCAAAACAGGCTAATTTTTCTAAACTCAAAATCAGTTCTGCACATGAGCCCCAGTAAAAATAGGGCAGGTTGTATTTAGCAGTCGTATTGCTGATAATTGTATCTCCGGCAAGCAGTGCTTTTTGGGAGGGAACATAGCAGCAGAGCCCGTCCGGTGAATGGCCTGGCGTCAGCAATATCATGAGATCAGGTAACTCCAGGTAATCTTTATTTATCGTTATATCTGCTTTGGTAAGACGGGTTTCATCTATCGGTTTATATTTCCGCGGATGCAGCATGGCTCGTTCTCTCACGATCGTATCCCAGTAATCCTGCTGATTGATCTGGATAGTGTCCGCTTGTTTCAATATGCGGTTCCCCAGGCAATGGTCGCTGTGATAATGAGAATTGATCAAGTAACGTAGTGGTTTATCATAAGAGAGAGCAGTTTTAAGAAGTTCCTTCGAATCAGCAGGCAGCAGCAGACTATCCACTATCACGAGGTATTCATCATAGATGATGATGTAAGCATTTACTGCCAGGGTTCGTGACCTGATCTGTATGACTCGGCCGTAAGTTTTAATTTCTTCTATCATTTATTTTCCTGAGTTTTTTATAACTGCAGGAAAAAGATTAGCAGACAGTTGGGATGTCAAATATTAAGTGTGATCTGGGGACGCAGCGGACTCAGCAGACGCAGCTGAATTAGAGTAAAACTGGCTTGAATATTGATTAAACGTTAGACCTAATAGAAAGAGAGAAAAACAATTTAAAATACTGATAACTGTTTTTAGAACGATTGTAACTCATACGTATGCCAAACGGAGAGTACTCAGGAGTTAAAAAGAGACTAAAATATGATGTAACTTATTGGTAATAAAAGCATAATAGCGCTTTAACGCTTTCAGGTTTTGACTTCTGAGATTTAGAACATAAGTATGAAGGAAATATAACTGGCAAAACAGACGGAATATTATAGAACATCTGTTTCAAGACTAAAGACGGGAGAAGAGGAGAAGATGGGAAGATGAGAAGATGGGAAGAGGAGAAGAGGAGAAAATGAGAAAATGGGAAGATGAGAAGATGGGAAGAGGGGAAGATGAGAAAATGGGAAGATGAGAAGATGAGAAGATGAGAAGATGAGAAGATGTGAAGAGGGGAAGATGAGAAAATGAGAAAATGGGAAGATGAGAAGATGGGAAGAGGGGAAGATGTGAAGATGAGAAAATGAGAAGAGGTGAGGGGTGTTGACTGCAATTTTTTCAAAGATTGAGGTAGCGTTCGTGTTCATTTCCCATGCTGCGCACTGGTGAACGTCCACTTAGAGTGAGGAGAATAGAAACGGGAGACGTAAGGAAGGAAAAGAAAATCAGGGCAGGGATGCCCTGATAACGTTACCAGGGCATCCCTGTCCTGATTTTATGGAATTCTACTCACTAATCACTGTCCAGTCTCACTTCTCACTTTTCACTTCTCACTAATTCCCACATCTTTCCAGAGCCTGGGCGAGAGTAACCACTTCCAGGTTCTGGTCTTTTATATACTGGAGGATCTCCCTAAATTCGGAAGGCTTACAGTTATCCGGCATACAGCCATCTTCCATACAGAAATTATGGAAACCGATGACGATGAGGCATTCTCCTCTCCAGGTTGCGAGTTGCAGCCGGGTAATGACTTCGTTTTCAGAATAGAAGCTTTGCATGGGATAATACCCGATAGCTTTAACATCAACGGGGAAGAAATTGATAGTATCGAGGCTGTGGCGAATATAGCGGTAATAATGTGGAATTATTTCCAGAATATCGGCACTGACTTTACCTTTTGGCAGAGCAAAAGTAACAGGTTCAAAGCCCTGAGCACGCAGAGCAAGCAGGTCATTATAAATTTCCATTTCTGCTTCTTCCGGAGTTATGGAATTTAAGATGACGTGGTTAACGGTATGCCCTGCAATTTCCCAGCCGGCATTACTTAATTCGGAAAGCTGCTGCCAGGTAATATATCCTGGCTGATCGCATCTACCGCTGCAGGTGACGCAGGTACCCACGAATCCGAATTCCTGAATCAGAGGATAGGCAGTGTTATATATTGTGCAGTTATTATCATCAAAAGTAAGCACTACGAGTGGATTTCCAGAATTGGGAAAGGATTGGTCGCAGGAAATGAGCAAGGCAAAAAAGCCAATAAGCAGGAATTTCATTTTATTTTAATCTGCAGACCGAGTTCGTAGATTTTTTTACTATTCTGAGGAAAGATGAGCCGTGATTTTAAGGAAGTACTCATCCCCGGAGTAAAGTTATGAGTCAGGAGCAAGTCAGCGCTTTGCATCTGGTTATCAAGGAACCATTCATCAACTCTGAAAAGAAGATTTATCGTATTCTTTTTATAATCCAGAGCAGTAAGCAGGGTCGCAGATTTTTCCATTTCCTGGTTGTCTCTGTATTCGAAGTTAAAATTTCCTCCCAGTCGGATACTTTGAGTAATGTTGATGATCAGTTCTGATAGTCCTGTAAACAGGAATACTTCCTTTTTGTTTTTGAGAGTATCCATGACAAAACCTGTGGAAAAAGCATTATAAAGCCAATGCATTCTGCTGTAATTATATCCTTCGTAATTAAGGGCGGCAAGTTGCCGCTGATAATAATCGTCACGTCCCTGCAGCAGCAGTGAAATATTGCGGCTGGCTTTAGCAGTTTCTCTTTTCCAGCCGCAGCTAATGATAATGTTATTATATTCATTACCTCCGCATTTGAGAAACAACTGACTTTGGGGAGTACCATAAGCAAAGGAAAGGCCTCCGAAATTATAGGAAGTAATTGCCGGCTGACGGTAATATTTGTGGGTTACATCCAGAGAATAAATACGCGAAAATGCTCCAATGCCTGTTTCACGTTTATAGAGAAATCCGGTCTGCCAGGAGGCAGACTGGAAAGTATAGCCAGTTTCTTCGAGTCTTACTTTTTTTTCGTATTCATCATTATAAAAGCTGATAAAAAGCCAGGTCTGCTGATTTGAAGCAGGAGCTGAACGGAAACCAGCCTTCAAATCAAGCAGATCGGAATAATTATAGGATTTCTTTTCCTGCTGCGGATAGTAACCACCCCAAAAACTCCAGTCAAGGGAATATTCCACCTGCAAATTGGGCAGTTGCACAGCAGATAGCAGGCAGGACATTGAAAGAAATACTACAATATAGATAATCTTAATTTTCATAAACCAAAAGTAAAAGAATCAGTAATATTAGCAATGTATTTTTGAAGAAGTGAATAGTTAGCCGTTAATCGTTAATCGTTAATCGTTAGCCGTTAATCGTGAGACGTGGTGCGCCAAGAAGCGTTAATAGGTTAGTTGGTGAAAGTCCAATCCGGCTAATTTCCTATTCAGCCGGAAGCGAAGGAGACGGCTGCAGCCGTAAGGCACAGGTCGAAGCTCTCCCAAGCGGCAGGTAAGCTGTAA
>JAIPGO010000111.1 GCA_021736135.1 Candidatus Cloacimonadota bacterium | reverse complement strand
GTGATAAGTGACATTATAATAGATACTTATAAATGTTCAAACTTGAACTGAAATTGCCAGAAAACAATAATTGTGCATTATTATTGATATTATTCAGCATAAGTTATTGAAAAGGAGTGCCTGAAAGTGAACAGTCTCTACGGGGTGGATGCATCGTTTATCTAAAGAATCTTGACATAACACGAATAAAATTTAACTTTTAGATCTAATATAGAGAATAATAGTTATAATGAATTATTTATAATAATCACGTAGGTACCACCCGAGCAATACCCGAGAGCCTCAACTGGGCTTCGTATAACAAAATATTGTTATACGAAGCCCAGTTGAAGCTCCTATATGGCACCTATTGGTTACCTGGAAAGCAGTTAAGCTATGGTAACAAGATATTTACTAAGGTATGATGTTGAAATATTTTCAGGATTGTCAATGTAATTCTACCAGATTTTTTAAAAATCAGGGTGACTGTTCAATCCAAAACTTTATCAGGTTTGAATATCTGGTAACTTTTTTATGAAAAAGTGCACATTATTAAATTAATTCTCAGATAAGTAGAATTGATAAAACTAGTTTTTTACTGAGAAAGTTGAGGGAATATTAATTAGCCCGTAGGGCTTATTTATTTATAGAAAAGATTTTAATCTTACCCCCCCCCATCGACCGGCTCCGCCGGTCGATGGGGGGGAAATTATTTTGTCATTTCTACAACTAAATATCCCCTATGGGGAAAAGAAAACAACCGGGATTTATATTTTATTAAATTCCGGGAGTTGGATACCATGGTTTATCAAAAGACAGGCATCTCTCCGTTTTATTATTCAAAGATATTTATAACAAATTATCCAGTATGAAAATAGTGATGATTATAAAAAGGATTTTTCTTCTATTAGTGGTACAGATTTCCCTGCTAAGCCAAGAGTTTTGGACTGTACCCAGGACAAGACTTTTGAGCGATATAGACAAGTCGGATTCCTTTATAAGAAATTATCTGGATGTACGTTAGTCGCTCAAAAGTCTTGCCCGGAGTACCGTTCAAAACTCTTGGCTTAGCAGGTTGACAATTTCTTTGAATTTCAATTTTCAATGATTTTCGAAAAAACGGGGGGATGCCAGATTTCAGGAAAAAAGTCTTGACAGAATTATGGCGTTTGTCAATTGCTATATAGCAGATATTTGAAAGAGTATAAAAGTTTCTGCTGCTATTATTATCGCAGCAACATTACTAAAGGGAGATAGTATGGATAAGTATTTTAATTTTTTTAAAGAAAGACAAATGCGGATCAGTCTGGCTTTAATCCTGGTTCTATTTTTCACGGCTGGTTTATTTGCCCAGACAAGGGAAAAAATCACGACCTTTCAAGATTCTGAAGGATGGAAGCTGTTAGTTGACGGTGAAGATTATTTTGTTAAGGGAGTAGTCTGGGGCTACACCCCTATCGGAGAAAATTATGCTTATAATCTCTGGGGCAACACCGATGAGCAGATCATGAAAGTCCTTGATTATGAAGGCAGTTTGATGAAAGAAGCGGGTATCAACACAATACGCTGCTTTGGTCTCATTCCGCCACGCTGGGTAACTTACCTGTATGAAAACTATGGCATAATGACGGTTGTGAACCATCTTATGGGCAGATACGGTTATAATGTAGGGGGAATCTGGATTCCTCAAACTAATTATTCCGATGAACTCACGCGGACAACCCTGAAGAACGACATTATCGAACTGGTCAAAAAGTATAAAGACACCCCTGGAGTTCTGATGTTTGCTCTGGGCAACGAAAGTAATTATGGACTGGAATGGTCGAGTTTTGAGATTGAAGACCTGCCGGTAGGTGAACAGCACAAGGAAAAGGCGAAATATCTTTACAGTCTCTATAATGAAATAATGAAAGCTGGTAAGGAAATTGACCAGAATCATCCATTCACCATAGTAAATGGTGATATTCAATATCTTGACCTGATCGTGGAATACTGCCCTGATCTGGATATTCTTGGCGTTAATGCCTATCGCGGGATCAGCTTTACGGATATGTGGTCGCGGGTTGATAAGGAACTGGGTTTACCTGTGATGCTTACGGAGTTTGGCTCAGATGCTTTTAATGCCGTGGAATATAAAGAAGATCAGGACGGTCAGGCTAATATTATCAAAGGAAACTGGCAGGAAATATATAATAAGAGCTATGCCAAAGGAGAAGAAGGCAATGCACTGGGCGGTTGCCTTTTTGAATGGCGGGATGAATGGTGGAAATATAAGCAAACTGAAAACCTGACAGTCCATGACCGTAATGCCTCATGGAGCAATGGCGGTTACAGCTTTGATTATGTGCAAGGCAAAAACAACATGAATGAAGAGTGGTATGGCATCTGCGGACTCGGTGGACCGAATGACGATCTGGTTTACGTTGCACAGCCGCGTATGGCATATTACGTGCTTTCCGAAATATGGAATATTGATATCTTTGAAGTTGATAAAGCTGAAATGAACGCCAGAATTGATAATATTGATATGAGACTGCACAGCATATCAGGTAATCTGGATCTGCTCAAGCAGAGCTTTGCCGAGAAGAACATCCTCAGCCTGACAGGCGGAAGCTTTCGAGGCGATATGGTTTTTAACGGGAAATCCACCGAAGTGGAAAATAACGGCAAAAACGGCCTGGATTTTTCTAATGGCGAGATGCTGTTCCTGGATTTTGAATTTCAGCCTACTAATAAAATATCGGGTGACTTTACCCTTAATATTCTTAATAATGTAGCAGATAAGCAACTGGAACAATACTATGGAAAACGCGGGATGCCCTATGTTTCTTTGACTACAGAAACAGATGCCGACGGTATGGAAATTATTACTGATCAGGAGATCAGGGATAATGAACGGGTGGAGATATATGACTTTCAGGCAGTCTATGCAACCGATAGATATGATATCACGTCCTTTTATCATGTTCCGCGTTATCATTGGGGATATAAGGGAGATTTCTTTGGTTTGCTCTGGGAAGCAACCGATATGGAAGGCATGGATATCTGGAATGCGAAAGCTCCTTACGGGATCGAATTTACGGGCAAGAAAGACCTTTCCGGCATCACAGTTGTTGCCGGACCGGAAATATACTGGGGGGCAAATCCTAAAGCAATATTTAAATATGATTTCCACATAAATAGCTTCAATTTCACCATGATGCATTCAGAAGATTTCAGCAGAGCCAATGCTTCCGCCACAGCTACGGAATCCACGGAACGCGCCACGCGTCAGAGTGCACTTTCTGTGCAGACTACGGCAATTCCACACACTAAGATAGAATTAGGTTATCTGGTTTCCGGAACGGAAAAAATGGATGAAGATTTTGATTATTTTGAAGACGGATCAATTTATGAAGATAAGATCGATTTTGAAGATACTCAGGGCTTCAAAGCCAAGGTTACTTTGAATACGTCTCTGGGAGTTTTTGATGCCTCTGCCACTTATGCCGGCCTTGTTGCCGATGCCGGTAGCCCTCTGCGGGAATTTGATACAACTCTCCCCTATTCCTCGCTGGGAAACAAAATGGAATTTGTTGCGGGGATGCTGATTCCTCTAGGAAATCTCTGGCTGCTGCCGAGAGGGCTTTATAGAAAGAACCTGATTGATGCCAATCCCGTTCTGGAACCATATATTGACGGCACGGAGCTTTTCCCCGGTCTTTCAGCCCGTAACCGTGATGATGATCCCTTTGCCGTTCTGGATAATAGAGAAGCGCTTGCCGGAGAATTTTTCCTGACTTTTGATCCCACTCCTGGCAGCGATTTTTATGCCTGGGACAGCGATAAAAGAGAAGATGCCGTTTTCGCCTATAGTATCGGCGGCAACTTTACCCGTTATGAAACCGATACTGATGCCAATATGTTCTTTTATAAGGAAGGCAACACGAATGCCTCCTTCGGACTTGGTCTGCCGGCAGAAGATGTGTGGCTGGCTAAGGGCAGATTTATTATGAATCCGAACCCGAACTTTAAGCTCATCGCCAATCTGGAAGCGGGAAAACAGCAGTCTTCCGGTAATCCGGAAGGGGATCCTGCTGAATACTATTCTCTGGAAGCAAAGTTCATTCTCAGCAGAAAACATTATATTTCCATGTATGCCAAGCAGGATGCCTGGGGTCCTTATGACTGGTATCGCCAGTTCAATATCACCTATCCTTATCAGTTCAAACTGGATTATTCCATCCTGATCGACAATATTCTGGACAACCTGCTCTCCAGCAGGATCGGAATATGTTCCATTTTCAGAACACTTGATGAGAATTCACCAGGCAATGAAAGTGATACCGTAAATAATGATTATGAATTTCAAGCCGGGATCTACTATCGGCTTGAGTTTTAACAATAACTGCTTATCCAAGGAGTAATTATGAAAAGAATAATAATACTTGCCGTTTTGAGCCTGGCAGTTCTGTTTACCGCCTGCGACTCTAAGGGCGGATATATTGTGAACACCGTAACTCTGCCTACAGACAGCGTCCTGAACCTTTATGGTGAAAATGAAGGCGTTTACCCCGATATTAACGTCCTGAGTGATCCGGAAAATCCGTATGCTACTGCCAATATATATATGGAGAATATCTGGGAGCTTTATAACGAATGCCCTTCTGCTAAATCAAAATTCTATCTTTGGGCAACTATTCTGGCCAAGATACCTGCCGGCGAACACCAGTTTTTTACTGCCCTGGCTCTCCATGAGCTTTATACCGTGGGCGGCAGCGAAAATGCCAGAGAACAGGCAAAGAAAGCTTATCGCGCCGTACTCGACCATTTTTATGGTTCAGTTACCTGGTGGAAAGCAGACTGGCTGGTTGAGGATGTATATTATGCCCAACTGCTCAGAGATATGGTGGGTGCAGCACTCTATGATCCTTCCGAAATGAATATGATGGCGCTGTACAGCGATCCCGTGATGGCTCTGGCAGACCTGAGCGAATGGGGTTATATTTATGATTTTGAATCCGGCAAGATATCTAAATGGGATTAAGCCGGATTTTAATAAAGAGTTTATCTGGTTGTAAAACCTGATGTTTTAATAGTGGGATCTGGTATGAGCTTTATCAGGTCCCCTTTTGTTTTTTTTATATCAAGGAGAAATATTATGAACAGAATATGGTGTAAAACAGCAGTGGCGCTAATGATATTTTTGATAGCTTCAACGGGTGTTCTTATAGGTGATATCGGGGAAGTGATCTGGGAAGAAAATTTTGACAATCTTGATAACTGGCTGATCGAAAACGGTAATGGCTGGTGGGGCTGGGGCAATGGCGAACTGCAGTATTATCATGAAAATAATGTGGAAATTGCCGAAATTCCTGATGAACCCGGTAATAATGCACTTTTACTCACAGCCCGTCAGGAATCCGGTCCCGGCATAGTCGATCAGTGGGGAAATCCGCTAAATTATACATCCGGCAAGATAACCACAAAATCATTTCTTTCAGTCAAATATGGTGTGATTGAAACAAGAGTCAGCATCCCTGAACTGGATGTGGGTGGCTGGCCTGCTGTCTGGATGCTGGGTACGGCAAATTATGCCTGGCCCCGCTGCGGTGAAATCGATATGATGGAAATGGGACATACCCAGGCTTTCCGAGATCTGCATGATGAGCACAACGGTGGTAATGGAGCTGATAATTCAACTGAAAATCAAATGACATGTGCCAATGCACTTTACTATTCGGAAGATGCCGTAACTCCTGAAAATCCTTCCGGCGCTGCCAGTCTATCCTGGGATCCGGAAGACGTTTTCTGCCGGCCTTATTATAATTATGATCCTTCACTTACCGAAAGATTTCTTACCTACCGCACCTATTGGGATTCCGAATCCTTGCGTTTTACCGTGATTGATAACGAAGTTGAATATGATCTCTTTACTGAGCCTTTCGCCATAGACAGTGTTTCAGCGGAATTTCAGCAGCCCTTTTATCTGATAGCCAACCTGGCAATCGGCGGAGCTTTGACGGATGCTTATAATCTGGGCGACCCCGGCAGCGGCCAACCTGTTTCCATGCCGTTTCCCGCTGAAATGTATATTGATTATATCAAGGTTTATCAGTGGAATGAGCAGGGTGAAGTGCATGTGGGACCTCCCGCCTTTGAGTTCGGCACTTTTGGTGTTTTCACTGATGAAACCCCGGTTGATAACGGCTTAACAGCCGGCTTAGATGCCGAAATATACGTTTGGGAAGGCACTTTGACTGAAGGCACGATCCCGCCTTATGAAGGTGAGAACGGGATTTCCTGGACGACGACCGGCATTGGCTGGTTTGGTGCCGGCATCATGTCAATTCAGCCGGTCAATCTCTTCAACTTCGGGGAAGGCTTTCTTAATTTTATGATCAATATCCCTGCCCATATAACCTTCAAGATCGGTATCATCGATGCCTGGGGGAATCAGAATTATGTGACTTTCCCGGCTAATCAAACCACTTATGGACTCGTTCGCAACGGCTCCTGGGGGCAAGCCTCCATACCCGTTGAGGATATCAGAGGTGAGCTTATCGATCTGCGGATGCTGAGTTACGAGTTCGTTATCCTGGAAGAAAACGGCGCTCAGTGCTCCTTTGCCATCGACGATATTTACTGGAGTGGCGGCATAACGGAAATAGTCGAAGATATTATTGAAACAAAGTCTTTTGATCTGCAGCAGAATTACCCCAATCCATTTAATCCCCTTACTATGATAAATTTTTCTTTATCCGCAGCATCGGATGTTTATATCAATATCTATAATTTAAAAGGACAGACAGTAAAAACTCTGCTCAATTCAAGGTTAGAACCCGGAGATCATACAATCTCCTGGAATGGCACCGATAATGAAAACAACCCTGTTTCTTCCGGTATTTATCTTTATCAGATGCAAGCAGATAATTACTCAGAAATGAAGAAATGCATCCTGCTGAAATAAAAAACCAGCCAAAACCTTGCGAATGGTCGCAGACCTCCGCAATGGTTGAAAACCTCCGAAATGGTCGCAGACCTCCGCAATGGTTGACTAACCCAACTAAAACAGGAGTAATATATGTCAAAAATGCAACCGGCTAACTGCTTCGCACTAATAATTATGATGTTCATAGCATTAACTTCACCTTTATCCGGTCAAAGCCTGCTGGCCAATCCCAGCTTTGAAGTCACCGGAACAGGGGGAAATATTTTCGCAGGCTGGAACCAGTTTGGCATCGTTGCTTCTGATCCTGAAGCTTATCATGGCAGTTATGCTGCCAGAGTCAGCGGTGCTGATCAAGGCGGCTGGGATTTATCCGCCTTCTGGCAGCAGCTCGATTGTGCAGCAGGCGAGCAGTGGGAAATAACGGGTCACGTTATGCCTTCAGCAGGTTCACCGCTAACGGGAGCCTGTATTGCCCTGGTTAACCTGGAATGGTATAATGCTTCCGGGACCATGATAGATTACCAGTCTTTCACTGTTGCCGATGCCTCCTCTCCTTCAGATGAATACCTTGATTTCGCTCTGCTCAGTGATCCGGCGCCGCAGGGAACAACTTCCATTCATCTGTTGACCGGAGTTCTGCAAAGCCCTGCTGATCCGGCTCCTGATGTTCTCTTTGACCAGATCACACTATACAGCACGACTCCACCTACCATAGACGATGTGCAATGGACAGATTTCCCCGACGGACGCACTATCGAATTTTCTGACCGCACCTGGCGGGTTAAAGGCACCGGCTGGTATGGTCCCGGACCCAATAATTTCAGTCACACTCCCGAATGCGTCTGGGTTGACGAAAACCAGAAACTGCACATGACCATAAGGAACATCCAGAATATCTGGTACTGCACCGAAGTTGTCCTGGAAGAAGCTCTCGGATATGGAGACTATATATTCACAACAATCGGTGATCTGAACCAGATAGATATACGCACGGTGCTGGGTCTTTTCCTCTGGCAATATGACACCAGTTATGATGGCAGCTATATGTGGTGGAATCCCTATAATGAGATTGATGTGGAATTCAGCCGCTGGGGTCAGCCCGGGAACGATATCGGGCAATTCGTAGCTCAACCCTGGGACTGGGAGGGAAATCTTATCCGTTTCGATGCTGAATTTACTGAAGATGAGCTTTCCAGCCATGCCTTCAACTGGCTGCCCGATAGAGTGGAATTCCGCAGCTGGCATGGAGGACCTGATGATGAATCTGCTGAAAATATGATCTTTCAATGGATATATACCGGACAGCATATTCCAAGACCGGAACAGCCGCGTGTACATATAAATCTCTGGCAGTTCGGCACACCACCCGTCACAGATCAGGAAGTGATCATTGATCAATTCACGTTCCGCTCTCATTCGGTTGATGTCGCCCAGAATGAACTCGCACCTGAACACCAGGCTGCGCCAGACCTGCATTTATCTAATTATCCCAATCCCTTCAATCCGGAGACGATCATCAGATTCGATCTGGCAGTTGATAGCCGCCAGACCGTGATTTCCATTTATAATCTCAAAGGACAATTGATTTATTCGGAAACATTGAACACATTAGCAAAGGGTCAGCATCAAATAGTCTGGAATGGCAGAACAAACTCCGGAAATTCCGTCTCATCGGGAATATACTTCTACCGGTTAAATATCGATGGCATTATATCCGCAAAAAACCAGATGCTGCTGCTGAAATAATAATACCCGACTACATGACTGAGAGAAAACACGACGGCACGAAGAAAAGACTGCAGGAAACTTGACTAATCGAAAACTTGACGGCATGAAAACACGACTACATGAGAACTTGACAAATTGCGTGTCCACCATTTCATTTTTTGGAGTGCATTAAACATGTTAATGCAAGAAAACGAAGTTTTCTATAAAGATTGGAACCGAAAAGCCCGGAAAAAGAGAAAGACCGATTTATTGTGTAAAATTTTTCTTCGAATCCTAGCCATCTGCTTAATCCTTGTTGGTCTGCGTCTTAGCCGCCTTCCTAACCATTTCGATAATTTGAAGAAGTGCCTGGCGTCCAGGGTCATCTGATGGAAGGTTCTCATACAGATACTCCAATTCAGGAAGCACACCAGGAAAGCCACCTAAATTCCATAAAGTTGTCATTCCCCACCTCTTCTGCTCAGGATCTTTAGAAAGGATATATGCCAAAGCCTTCAACGAAACATCCTTTACTTCTTGACAGTGCTGTCTTATCGCAGGATCCTTAATTCGCGAAAGGTCAAAAGGCGTTTTGCCTTCATTCAACTCCAATTCTTGCTGCGAATTCACTATCGAATGTATATCTTCATTTTTCAAATGCCATGCATAGAACGCGATGGCGAACAACATCGCAAAAACAGCAATTCTTAGCAGGGTAGCCTTCCTGTTATGGTGGGCATTCACCAGCGATTTAACCGGAAGTGGAGGTTCTGGTGATTCAACGAAAGCTCCACGAGTCTTTATCTTCTCAATTATCTTCTCGATGGCTTTGAGAATCTGAAAACGGACATTTCTCCACTCGCGCTCACTATCAATATAGTCGATCAGTGTTCTCGGTTGTCCCGGCAAGACCAACCGACTACTGAGAAGCTCAACCTCGTCCCAATGGCATGGTTCCGTTAGAATCGGTATTACTGTCATCTCTCCATTTTGCACGCGATCCTTTATTCGGGGCAGTTCAACTCTATTGATGAAGTTAGAGGTGAGGAATCCCGAACTCACCATTAAGATCGAGCATTGGGCTTTTTCGATTTCGCTACAGATTAGCTGCTCGAATTCATCACCATATTCAAGTTCACGCCGGTCGTACCAAAGCTTCACGCCACGTTTTTGTAAAGCAGCAGCAAGCCACGGAATAAGGCCTTCTTCCAGCCATGGTCGCTGGGAATCCGGTAGAAACCAGCGACTGTCAGCCTGGTGGCTGTAGCTAACGAAGATACTGATGTTCTCATTGTCTTCTGTTTGATTCATTTTATTCAGCCTCCCAGCATTAACATGGACTTGAGTATTCTCATACAAGTTCTATTCATTTTATCTATGTAGTTTTGTAAAGATACCAGTATTTGCATATTTTTTCTAATAAAATGTAATTGCTTATAAATATTTGCGGGAGCTTTGATTCATCTTTGCAGTATATATAACCGATGCCATTATCCAAATGCCCTCCTAAACTGAATTCGATAAAACCGTTTTCTTTATTTCTCCCTACATAAGATAATTGTAATTTCTTCAATAATTTTGCATATTTAGAGTCTTCTTCCTTTTCTCCCTCAAATGGATCAAACATAACTAGATCAGTTCTACCATCTTTAATATACATTTTAAGAAGTTTCTTAAAATCTTTCTTATTATCTGTGAAATATTTTATCAGTTCAACATCTGAGCTTAATTGCAATAGAATACTATTTGCCAGATATATTTCTTCAGCCGATGAACTTTGGTTTGCCAGTATTTCTTCTGCCATCATATAATAAAACCCGGGTAAAACGAAAGAGCGAATTCTAGACATTTTAACTGTGTCAGATTCTGTGTTTAATTGAACGTAGTAATCTGTGCCATTGCCTTCTTCATCCCTTAAAGTAACTTTCCAGACTCTAAATTCATCATAGTTTTTCATTAAGCTGAATTCTACTGAAACGGTGGAATCAAGTGAAGCCCCGATATGTTCAAAGTTTTTTTGCCAGTCTAATATTTCACCGGTCAGAAAACAGATTTTCTCTCAAAAGTTTTATCCCGGAAAAAGCGCTTTAACAACTCTTCATCATCAGTAATTTTGCAGCTTGAGCAATCAATAGTTTTGATCCACCTATTTTCAATAAATTCTTTGTTCCTGGATTTTGATATTTGATATGAATTCGAAATAGTCAAAACTGGCTGAGATAAGGTTGTATCCTGTTTTGAATAATAATAATAAGTGACAATGTCTGGCAGATAAATATCATCAAATCTGGAATAATGAGCTTTGTAGAGAAAATATTCACAGTCTTTTTCATAAATAGCTGATTTTGTATAGATGCGACCTTCAAGTTTTATAATTTGCGTTAAATCATTATCGAAAACATAATGTATATCCTGTAGATAGCAATCAATAGCTGTATTATTTGGTGTTATTGACGAAATAATCAGACTGTCCTTTGCATGAGAAAACACCCAGATATTATCATCAAAAAAGGGAAATTTTGTGATACCGCTCATTAAAGTATCAGTATTTGTCAGGATTTTTAAAAGGTCTTGATCAATTCGAGGATGAACCCGTGTTGTATCATTAAAAGTGATAGTCTCGGTCAAAGTAATAGAATCATAATTACAGATCATATTCTGATTATGCAAGATCAGATCAATCACTTTTTTTTCTGAGATGTGTTCCGCGTAAATTCCTGTAACCAACACTGCAATTAATACAATTAAGATTTTTTTCAATTTTCATACTCCTTTATGAACATTATTCGGCAAGTGCCCAGCTCTTCCTTTTAATAACAAATGTCGGTACCGGCGACTTAAATCTTACTTAATTATCAATATCTCAGTAAATCCCAGATGTTAAGATCGATTTCTTCCTGGGTTTCTAATTCATATTCCGTACCGAGTCTTCCCGGTGAGATTGCATTGTACTTTTCTTCCAGGTAAATTATATGAGGTTCCTTTCGTTCCCTCATTTCAATATGAAGGTTCTTAATTACAGTTTTCTTTTCCGTACTACTTCTAAAAACAATCTTATGTATCTCTTTCATTCTATCCAGATGCTGCAGGTCGATATAAAAAAATAGATAAGAACCCCAACTCGCATCATCATCTCCTCCGGAAGTTTTTAAAATTAGAATGTATCTATCTTTTTCAATTTCAATACAGTCTTCGATTTCCACTCCCCCAATTCCAACGCCAATTGGTATCTCGTATATTTTTTTTAGGATCAGATCATCACCATCAATGTCCCAAAAGCAGAAAGTGTGATAAATTGCCTCAAATCCTCCTGCCTGTTTAGCAATTGTGATCAATGTGTGCTCATCGGTTAGTTCGAATGTTCTGTTTTTATAATTACTGGCAATAGGAAAATGGTAATATCTTTCATAAATCGTATCCCCTTGATCGGTTTTATATTTGCTGCAGTTCGTTCTTGAAAGTTTACTAAGTTCGATGTCCCAAAGTTCCTCCGGTTTTGCTAATACATCCTTAAAATCTTTACTGATAATTCTTAATTCCGTTTTATAATATGCTCCATCTTTTATGCGTGTTTCCTTGACATCCAGCTTCCCCGCAAAGAACTTCAAACTAGCTGCTTTGATAGTTACGGCATTACCTGTCTGGCAATAAGCTATAATTAACAGTACAAGGGCAATAATTTTGTTTTTCATCGTCACTCCTTCCTTGTTTAGATACCTGATTGTTAATAAATTTCAATATGGGATTTTAATAGTCAAGTAATTCAAGTTTCGCAGGAAATAAAAGTCACTAAAAATCGGCTGTCTTTGCAAAAACACCAGGTAATAAAATCTACTTAATCATTTATAAATAAAGTCATTATGTGTCTATTGACAAAAATAGATAATCATTCTGCATCAGCA
>JAIPGO010000012.1 GCA_021736135.1 Candidatus Cloacimonadota bacterium | reverse complement strand
ACCATCCCTGGTCTGATTTATTACTAACTCATAATAATAGAATTATTTGAAATGGACGAAGAGTTATTTATGGAAAAAATGTTTTCAATTCCTGAATTCGAGAAAAAAGCATTCTACTTTTTTGATGAATGTAATAAACTGCCAATTTGACTTCTAAAAATAATGCTTATTCAGCATGATTATCCATTTTGATAAAATGACACGTAATAACTTTATTTATAAATGATTAAGTAGATTTTATTGCCTAGTGCTTTTGCAAAGATAGCCGATTTTTAGCCGCTTTTATTTCCTGCGAAACTTGAGTTAATTGATAATGGATAATTTGTCCTGAATAAAGATCAAGACTCTTTTATTCGGCAGGGATACAACTTCTACTGTATAATATGGGTTAAACCGGGGATGAGCCATACATCAGAGAAATTCATTGACACTTTGTGGAAAATTTTGGGAACTCGATTAATAGTATTGTTCTGTAAAATGATCAGGAGGGAGATTTATGGAGTATAGAGAAAACGGTTTTGGAGCTGTTTCCGTAAGCGAGTGGTTATTGACTTTGATCGTGGCGACAATTCCGGTAATTGGCTTTATTGCCATCCTGCTTTGGGCCTTCGGAAAGGGTGCGGCTACCAGCAAGCAGAACTGGGCGCAAGCTATGCTAATCCTCTATCTTATAGGAGCCATTTTCAGTATAGTGTTCTGGGGTTCGTTATTTGCCTTTGCCAGCGCAGCTTTTTTGAATTAACAGAAACAGCTTTCCAGGTGGAAGGGAAGTATAATTTGAAGTTGTCCTGCTATCTGTTATTACTTCTGGTAATAACCGGTTTCCCCCTTTGGGGCGGGAGTGAGCTGAGCGATCTGGACTGCGGCAGTTTTCGCGGAGAGATATATTATTATCTGGATATGTTCTCCGGTTTTGGGGGTGGATTTGACAGTTCCGGTCAGTTTCGGGAAAATCCGGTACTGGGTAGAAACTCAGCCTGGTCGCAGGTGGCAATTGGCTTCAGTTCCCAGCTCAGCATGGATATCAATCAATTTAACGATTATATAGATGATGAAATAGAGGCAAATATCGGTGGTGTGAGTTCCGATACGCTGACAATCATTTTTCCGCAAAAAAAGCTCAGAGCCGGTCAGTGGGGAGGAGTCCGCAGTTTTGATTTTCAGTTAGAGAGCGGAAATGCCGGATTCTGGGGTATGTCTTTCTGGCGTCCATTTGGTTTTATGGGATCTTTGACCTGGAATTCCCTTCAGATGACAATGAAAACAGATACCAGTCTGAGAGAGGAAGAAACCAGAATAGTACTGGATAATGATATTGCCGGGGAGATGTCTATAAGTCTGGACCAAAGCAGATTTGCCTATGGCAGATCATTTTCAGAAGGCTTGCAGGCAGCAATCGGGATAGACGTTCTGCATCTGGAGATGAGAGCGGATGCCGAAAGCCGGACGGAAGGTTTCATTCGTCAATATGGCGGAGATTCGGATATTACCCAGGCTTTCAATAATCCTACGGACAGTCAGTATTTCCGGAATACACTTGATAACGAATGGCGGGCAGCTTTTGTTGAAGACCTTTTCGGCTGGAATGCTGGAATATCTTACCAGATTAGTCCGGAAGTACTTCTTGATCTGGGATTTTCACAGCCATTGCGGCAAAGCGTAACAGGAGCCAGTGAAGGCACTATGCATCTGGTGGAAGCGGTAAATTACGAAGCTCTGACTGGAGAATCTGAGGACGAAGTATTCGACGAACTGCTGCTGGAACCAAGCCGGATGACCTATTCAAATGAAGTTATCTACCAGTGTAGTTCTCTTATTCTGAATTATCCGGGAGTTTTACGGCTGGGACTTGGTCTTGAGCGCGGTAGAACGCAGCATCAGTTCATACTGGCTACCTACCTGGGAGAACTTTCCTTACGTTATCAGGGACAGGTTCTGGAAAACGGCAGGGAAAAACAGCTTAATGGGTTCTTCACTTATGACCGGGTGACCGAATCTGATTATACTTATGGCATCAAGGTAAAATCAAAACTGGAATATAATCTGAGGCACCAGTTAAACCAGCGGCTGGGTATTTTTATGAATCTGCAGTATTTCACCCTGGGAGAGATAATGAAAAACATCTTGAACGATGAGGGCGAGGAAAAGAAACCGGATGAAATGATGACCATGTTCACTTTTGCTGCGGGACTGAACTACCAGTTTAATGAACGCCTGCGCTGGAACATGAGATTATTGGGATTTCCCGGAACATTTCTGGATTCACGGCTGATCTATCGCTTCGGGAGTGGCAGGTGAAAAAGCAACTACCGTTCTTTCTCGTGTTTTTATTGAGTTTGTTAAATATATCCGGTTCGGTAATATCTTTTGGACCCCGTCTGGACAGGGGACTTATTCAGAATAATGAATTAGCAGAAATTTCGGGGCTGGCACTATCCGGCTGGGATAGTGACGTGCTCTGGACGCATAACGACTCCGGCAGTGAAAATGCCATCTATGCGTTAAATACAAGTGGCGTTCATCTGGCAAAATATTACCTGACGGGAATCAATTTCCGGGATATGGAAGACATCGCCTCAGGTGAACTGAACGGGCTGCATTATCTATTTCTGGCAGATATCGGAGATAACAACGGTACATATAACAACATCTATATCTACCGGATCCTGGAGCCGGAAGTAAGCTCAGGACAAGTTCCTTTTGAAGGAAATATTGCCGCAGTAAATATTGAAATGATAAGCCTGCATTATCCTGCAGGAGCCCATTATGATGCTGAGACGGTATTTGCGGAGCAAAGCAGTGGTGATATTTACGTGGTAACAAAGCGTAATCCCGCTAACCCTTACAGTGGTACAGTTGATCATGTCTTTCTGGCAGCTTATCCGCAAAGTACGGTTACTTCCAATCTTCTGACGGAAATAGCTACTCTTGATGTAGCGACCTATATGAATTACGGGATCACCGCTGGAGACTTATCCCCCAGCGGTAGAGAACTGCTGCTGAAAACTTACAGCGATGTGTATTACTGGGAAATCGAACCGGGAAGTGACATCTCCGAAGCCCTGCAATCAGCGCCAGAGCCGGTAAATTATGAACTGGAGCCGCAGGGTGAGGCTCTCTGCTGGAGCAGCGAAGCAGGCGGTTATTACTGCAGCAGCGAAGAAGCAGGCGGTTATCCGGCACATTTGAGTTATTATGCGCGGTTGAGCAGCTATATCCGCATCAGCGCACTACCCACGGGATTATATAGAGCTAATGAAGAAATGCAGATAATATGGAGTCCTCAGGGTCTTTATAACCAGTTATATACCAGTTCAATGCCAGGAGGTGAGATCCTGGAAAATTACACTGCCAGCGGTGTCTGGGGGGAAGATATACTCGTTACCACACCCGCAGAACTGGGTTTAAGCGTAAGCGTATATCGCGGCATTCTGCATAATCCGGAATATGATTATCTTTCCATCGAATTTCCTATCATCGTGGAAGCAGGAGAAGCCACGCAGATGACATATCCACCTAATGGCGCTACCATTTCAGAACCGATGCCCATTTTTCAGTGGGAAGTGAATCCGGGAGTTCCCTATTACCTTATAGGCGTTTCAGATACTCCTTTTGTGATCGAGCATGATGAAAATGGTGATGCCATGGTCACCGGTATTGAAACCGTGTGGCAGGTGCTAACATATGATACGGCACTAATGTATGGCATGCCGGATCCTTCCGGTTATTTTGAGAACAGTGCACCGCCACTGATTCCGGGAAATGAATATAACTGGATCGTGATAAACTGTTACGGAAACGATCCGCTGCTTTCTTCCAAAGTGGTAGGCAGCCCTTTTGCCTTTTACTTCGATTCTGAAAATACTATACCATCGGTGCAACTGCTGACCCCAGGTTATTATGAACCATTAAGCAGCGCTGAGATAAATTTTAGCTGGACGGAAGTGACAGAAGCCATGTATTACCAGATCCAGGTTTTTGAAATCCACCAGCAGGGTGGCAATTCCGGTAATTACCTGGTCTGGGATCAGGTGACTACTAATACGGACATTGATATGAACGCCTCTTCCATCCTGATCAATGCGGATTACAACTGGAAAGTATATGCCACCAGTTCCGAGGAAGTTAGTTCCGTTAGCTCGGTAAGCGAACAAGGACATTTCATTTATGATATTGCGGTAGGCACACTGGCCTTACACATCAGGGATAACTATGGCAGTCCCGTACCCTTTGCCACTGCTGAAATAGATCCGATAACCGGTTCTTCCGATAATTTTCCACTGGCGATAAATGAAAACGGCAATGAAGATAAAACTATTCCGGTTGGTGAATATCTTCTGGAAGTAAGCAAGGAAGGTTTTGAGCCGCGGGATACAATATTTGTGATTGAAGAAAATCAGACAACACAGGTCACAGTCGAGATGATCTATTCTCCTGCTTATTTTTACGGTCGAGTTACGGATACAAGCGGCTATGTGATCAATAATGCTATTGTGAATGCCGAAGACAGTTACGGCAATGAACGAACGGTTACCGCCGTAAATGGTAATTACTTGATGGCTGTAACGCCGGATACCTGGACCTTAAAAGCTAATAAACAGGGTTGGCTGCTGCTCTCGGATCAGGTTGCCGGAATAGAAGCCGGGGAAAATCTGCAATTACCCGACCTGGTTATGACAGAAAGCTCGCGCAGCATTCAGGGTTACGTGCGCAACAGCAGCGCTCTGCCATTGATGCGAGTGCACGTGAGCGCAAGTTCCGGGGGAACTGAGTACTACTCACTCACAGATGCTAATGGATTTTACAGCTTTTCCGGAGTGAACTTCGGGCAATACCTGATCCAGTCGGTAAAACCGGGATACACTGCTTTGAATGAGGAGACAATCGTCATTTCTCCTGCCTCACCGGCTGTAACCAGCGTTCCCGACATCATTCTGCAACCCGCAGCTATGGTCAACGGCACGGCACGGAACGGAGTAGTAGGATTGAAAAACGTTACCGTCACGGCAATACCTGCTATGGGCAATCCCATAAATACGATCACAGACGATTATGGTGACTACCAGCTGAACCTGCTGGCAGGAACTTATAATATGTGCGCTTACCGTGAACATTACTCCTGTCAGACAACCTACCAGATAAGTCTGGCAACCAGCGAAACTCTTGATAATCTTGATTTTGTGCTGCTCCCCAATAATGCTTTGATCAGGGGGACGGTTTTAAGTGAAAACAATCCGCTGCCGGATGTGCTTATCACTGCCGGAGACAGTTATACTCTGACGGGAGAAGATGGTAATTATGAGCTCAGTATTTATCCAGGAACATATACCCTGACTGCTTACCGGCAGGGCTACACTGTGAACCGCAGTTACCGGATCTCGCTTTCACCGGAAGAACTGGTGGAAAACATAAATTTTGAAATGTATCCCAATGCCAGCATCATCAGCGGAACCGTGCATCATCAGGGGACAATAATAGCTGCTGCAGATGTATTTGCCCAGAAACAGTCGGGGAATTTCAGCCTCTTCAGCACAACATCCAATAATCAGGGTAATTACGGATTCAGTTTCAGTTACGGCAGTTATAAACTCTGGGCTGCCAAGCAGAATTTCGTCTGCCTGCCTCAGGATACCGTTATGGTAACGGTTGCTCCCGGTGAAATGCTAACGGATATTGACATCAATCTCACTCCAATAGAAGCTTATATCAACGGCAGGATCATTTCCAGCCAGGGCATTGGGATTGAAGGGGCAGAAATTACCGCCACTTCCGGTGAATTACTGTATAGTACGATCAGCGGGAGTTACGGCAACTTCCGTCTGACCGTGGAACCGGCCAGAAGTTACGAAATTTATGCCTTTAAAGCTGGTTACAGCGCTAATACGGCAGTAACCGGAATACTGGAAATAGCCCAGCAGTTCTATCTGGAAATAATACTCACGCAAATGCCATCCACCATATCCGGACGTGTTTATGATCAGGCAGGTATGGCACTTGCCGACGCTACGGTAACAGCAGAAGGTGAAGCAGTATATTCCACCTTAAGCGGAATTAATGGAAGCTGGCTACTCAGCCTGTTTGCGGGTGATTATACGGTAACTGCCGTAAAACCCGGTTACCTGGAAGATTTTCTGGATATAACCCTCACTCCCGGCAGTCAGCTTGATTCCCTTGATTTCTATTTGCAGGAGAATTTTGCTGTTCTGGAAGGCTATGTAATGAATGAAAACAGTGGAGAACCACTGGCAGACGTACTCATAAGTGCCAGTTACAGCGGTGGTGGCGGCAGCAGCGGCTATACGGATGCTGCCGGATATTATTCTCTGGATGGACTTATTCCGGGATTATATGAATCCATACTCTACAGCAAAGCCGGATATTATGGTCATATTGAAGCCAATCGGATTCTGCCGGGAAGCTATACAACGGTGATAGACGTTCTGCTGGAACCATTTGAAGCCGCTATTGAGGCTAATGTAACTTATGCCGGTGCGGGTATGGCAGGAGCTACTGTGGCAGCCGAAAATCAGATCAGCGGGGAAACCGTTTCCGCTGTGACTAACGCCAGCGGTTACAGTCTGCTTACCGGAATTACCAGCCTTATGCCTTATGTGGTTAGCGTAAGTCTCACTAATTATGCTGCTTCCGATACACTGGTATATCCCATACCCGCTGATACACTGCAGCTCGTTTTTGAGTTGCTGCGCATTGACGGCACTATCAGCGGATTTGTGCATGATCAGAACGGAAATGCCGTGAACGGAGCTACGGTGCGTGCTCAGAGCCTGGATGGATACGTTTCCTCGGATATAACGGGAGTAAATGGTACTTATCTGCTGGAAGATCTGGCAACCAACCGCGAATATGAGCTTACAGTGAATAAACCCGGATATTCTCAGGGAGATGAATTAGTGGTTTTTCTTAGCGATGACCCTCTGCAGGTGGATATTGTTATATATGCGCACAATTATCAGGCAAGTGGAATTCTGGTGGATCAGGAAGGTTATGAACTGCCCGGCATTCAGGTTTACTGCCAGGGAGTGATCACGGGTGCGCAGACTGAGTCAGGCACCGATGGCAGTTTCCTGCTACAGCCTCTAGCTCCTTTTTCCACGTATAATTTCTGGACTCTGGCGGATGAGAACGGGTATGAAAACATTAACTGGCAGGATACACTGGTAACGGCAAATCTTGATTTTGGTGAAGTAATTCTACCTGTGCACACGAGTCAGGTTCTGGGCACACTTACAGATTCATATAATGGACAGCCGGTATCCGGAGCGATTGTTACAGCTGCCAGTCAGCAATCGGGTCAAACTGCCGGTGCTGTTTCACAGCCCGATGGGAGTTACCGCATCCGCTATTTATATGAAGGCTATTACCAGTTGCAGGTGCTTGCAGAAAATTACAGTCCCCTGGTGCTGGACAGCATATATGTGCCGCATCGGGAGGATCTGCTGCTTGACCTGGAACTGCAGTATAATGAGCCGCTGCAAATTTCAGGTATGGTGATGGACACGAATGGAAGAATATATACCGGCATCCCGGTGGATCTGCTTACCGGTTCCACCACCTATACGCGTTTTACGGAAGATGACGGTAGTTTCAGTTTTTCACAGGCACCACCATATAGCCAGGTGATCGTCACCACGAGTCTGCCGGTTAATTACTATGACAATGACTGGCTCGAACTAGAGACGGAAGCTGAAGACATCAGCGGTCTGCTTCTGGAAATAGATTTGCATAATGCATCTGTTAGCGGTTACATCAGCGGGATAGAAGGATTTCTGGCAAATGCCACGGTAATTATAGCAAATCCGGATACTATGTTTACTTATACAACGCAGTCAAACGGTTATTACGCTTTTAACCGGCTTTATGAGGGCAGTTATGAACTTTCCTGTTCTCGTCCCGGTTATGAACTATTTGCCCAGCAGCTGAATATTAACGATTATGATGCTTTAACGCATAATATTTACTTGAACCAGGTGGCAGATGCTATCAGCGGAATTGTGCACAGCGCTACGGAAACGGGACTGGCAAATGCTATTGTAAAAGTCTGGCAGGGCGATGTTATAATTGATGCAGATACTACACTTGCCAGTGGTGCTTTTCAGATTGATTATCTGGCAATAACAGAAGAATATCAAATTACGGCAAATAAACTCGGCTTTCTGTCTTACACACATCCTGACCCGGTCATCCCGGGATCTCCGGCTCTCGATATTATTTTGCAATCCATCAATAACAGTCTTAGCGGCAGTGTGTATTATCAGAACCAGCCCTATCCCGGGGCAATAGTTAAAATCAGAGATCCGAATAGTGAACTGCAGCAAACAGAATGTAATGATTTTGGTGATTACCTCTTTACCAATATTAACGGTTATTTTGATGTCTGGGCGGAAGCAGGGGAAGAACTGACCAGCATTGCTCAGGGAGTAGTTATCCCGGCAGGGGGGAGTCAAAGGTTTCACACTTTTCTTGTAGAAGCTGCTTCCATCCGGGGATTAGCACTATATCTAAATAATCCCAAACCCGGAGTAACGGTTACAGCCACTAATATTGCCAGTGGCAGGTGGGCACAAGACATAACCGAAGAAGACGGTATCTATGAATTGCGAGGGCTGGCCCCCGGAACCTATAACCTGGTCTATTACTGCGAAGGTTACCAGTTCATTGATCCTCCCCAGGAGGTCTCCGTAAGTCACGGAGAAATAGTGGAACTGCCGGATGTGCATCTCATGTTTTTGCAGAACGCCATCAGCGGCGTGGTGCAGCGGATAAATACACGTCTGGGTATCAGCGGTGCGCTGGTGACTCTTGCAGATTCGCTGCATATACCAATAGACGTTTATGTAACTGCTGCTGATGGAACTTTTCTGTTCAGTCCCCTGGCAGATGGCGTTTATTACCTGCAGGCGCAGCACCCCGCTTATTATGAAGCAGAGGAAATTGAAGTTACTCTCGCCGGCGGGATTCAAAACCCGCCAACTGCCGATTTTAACCTGGTTCACAAAGAACTCTATATCTATGGGTACGTCCACACTGATAATAATCAACCCGTGGAAGGCGCTATCGTCACAGCAGAATTATCACGACTCACAACTCACGACTCACGATTCACGTCTTCCCGTCTCCCGTCTCCCGTCTCCCGTTCAATATCCGACACTACAGATGCTTCCGGCTACTATGAAATCATTGCCGATACCATCGGGGTATGGCAGCTAAGTGCATCCTGCGATGACTACTATCCGGCAGAAAATATGATGATCGAGCTTGACTGGCAGCAAAGCTGGTACCAGCAGAATTTTTATCTGCAGCCCGTCATCCTTTATGCGGATATTTCCGGCAGTATAAAGATCATGGATGAATCCTGGCAGCCGCTGGACAGTTACAACCTGAGGCTGCAGTCTCTCAGCGGAATTGATATCATCCTGGAAGGCTCATCTCCTGATAGTACTTACCTTTTTAGCGATCTGGTCATTACTGATGTCTTTTCGCTGGAACTTTCCGGAAGTTATTACAGCCATCAATATTATGAACTGCGGCAGGATATTGAAATACAGGAAGAAAGCATACTTATAGAGGATTTCATGTTTACCTGGGTACCGGATACCTGGGACTGGCAGGGTTACATCTATATGAAAAATAACGGATTGCAGCCCCTGCCGGGAGCGGAAATAAGGCTAAGTGCCGCCGGTGGTGAAGAATATGTGCAGCATGCTTCCCAGAAAGGTTATTACCTGTTTTCCAGTTTACTGGAAGATGATTATATTATGCGGATCACGGCACAATATGACGAGGAAGAATTTACTTACACCTCTCCTTCTTTCCATTTCAATACGGATCATCAATATGACCATTTCTTTCAGTATTTCCTTTGCGAACTGGGAATATCGGTCAGCAGTGCAACCGGGATTGGTTTACCGGGTATATCGGCAAGACTCAGCAATGAGGAAATGAACCTGACTATGGTTACTGACCAGTATGGCTACTGCACATCCGGAGCTCTGCTGCATACAGGAGCTTATAGTCTGCGTTTATCACCCTCACTGTCTGCTGATTTCGTTTACCTGGTATCCCCAGCCGAGACGATTATTCTTGATACTCTGGGTTATCATCAGTTAATGAGAGTATTGCCGCTCTGGTTTGATCAGGCAGATTATGAAGATTTTTATAATTACAATGAAAATATCTCTATTCTGCTATATAAGGCAGGAGATTTTCAGGGCAATGCCCTACTGCATTACCTCAAAGTTAATGGCAGCCAGGTCAGCCTTACCATGGATTCTTCAGAGGGATATTTTCAGGCAGAAATACCTGCCCAGAATGCTGCCGGTAATATAGAATTCTGGTTTACGGCACTAGACACTCTTACCGGGGTAACTTACAGCAGTGCTTCTTATCATCAGGTGCTGGAAATATCAGCTGCCGGCATACCTTCGGCCCAGTTTTCCCGCATTCTCCCCGAAGATCCTCTGCTGCCTTATGCTACGGAACTGCTCTTTGAACTGCAGATATTTGATCTGCTGGGAAATAACCTTAGCGAATCAGTTGCCGCAGAAGGCACTATTGAATGGACGATCAATAACGGAGCTCTGGGCAGCCTGAGCGTTCACCCTGATAATCATCTGCTTCTCGACTTCTCTGCTGCTATTCTCGGCATACCGGAAATAGAAGGGCAGATCACAGCTATGATTGATTATGAAGATTTTTACCTGGAAGTAAACTGTGCTATTACGCTGGGCACATTCTCCGTCGCCAGCGTTAATATCACTGGTCCCTATGAACTTCGTAACAGTGCCAGCGGTATTTATAATGTACAGATATTTACCGGTGAGGGAAGAGAATTGACTCTGCCGTTTCAGGTTATTCCTGTAAGCTCCTTTGCCGGTGACGTTAAGATCAGTTCCGGCAGCATTATTTATGAACCTGATGACTTTTTCATTGGTAAAACCGCACTTCAGGCTGTAGTTACGGACCCGCTTTCTCTGGAGGAATATAAGGCTTCCTTCAACGTGACTATATATGAGCTGATCAATGCCGGCACTTCTACCGAAGTGCTCACTACCGGGCTGGACTGCGAGGTGCAGCTTTATGAGCAGATGCTGCAAAATCCGCAGTACCAGGCAAAGCTTTACATGAATCCCCGTAACATTCCACCGTATGAGGAAGTGGACATCAGCTATGAAACCCGCAGCAGCGTATTCCGCGCCAGCTCTGATCTTTCCGAAAGTGCTTTTTCGCAACTGCCGGGACTCAGTTTTACCAGTTCTGAACCGGAACTGCTCTGTGCCCGTTGGAATGATAAATCCCTTACCTGGGAGATTTTAAATCCACTGGCTCCGGAAATTGAGCATATCACCCATCTTGCTAAAGATTACGCCGCTTTGGCAGCTTCGAGAAAACTCGGAATTTATGACCTGAAATTACTGCCTAATCCCTTTACACCGTATGACCAGGTGGGCGTTAATCCCGGACTGCAGATTTCCTTCCGCATTTCTTCGCAGGAAAGCCGCTTTGTAAAGATTTCCGCTGCCATATATACTGTAAATGGTGAACTTGTACGCCAGCTGGCAACTGCTCAGACAATGCTCAAAGGCGAATATGCTCCCGGGGAACTGAATACGCTTTACTGGGACGGTTACACGGATAAAGGAGCCATGGCACGCAACGGCAGGTATCTGCTGCACTTGATCGCCGAGGACAGCACTGGCAGGCAGGAAGCGCTCCGCACGCTTGTGCTGATCAAATAGGGGAATAAATGAAAGTTATACCTTTACTCCTGCTGCTTTTATTATTATGCCACTTGAATGCAGAGTGGCTGAGTGGTATCGATCCGGCTTATTATGATTATAATCCCCGCTTAATGGCAATGGGTGGTGCCGGAATAGCGCTGGCTGCTTATTCTCCCTCTGCCGCCCTGGCAAATCCCGCTGCCCTGGCAAATACAATGCAGCACTATACTTTTGAGTGCAGCAATTCAACCTATTTCCAGTTGCTCAGTTACAACTACCTTGGTACTGCCTTAAAGCTGAATAACAGTTTTATCCTGAGTGCGGGTCTTGATTTCTGCGGTGATGACGTGATGTCGGAATACGAAATGACCCTTACCTGGTCGGCTAATGCCGGCAGACTGTTTCCGCAGTATGAATTTCTGCAGAAACTTGCTCTGGGGGCAAACCTGAAACTTCTGGGCAGCAGCTTTGGAAATAACTCCTCTGGCTCCTATGTTGACAATAACGGGCTGGAACACCAGGTGAAAGGTAATTCCTTCGGTTATGCCCTTGACTGGGGGGTGCAATATCAGCTCAATGAGAAAAACCGTCTTGGTATTTTCAACCGTAATCTACTCAACGATATTTTCTGGAATTCCAGTAATGAAACCGGAACTGCGCTGGGTAGTTACAGCGAATCCCGCCCCGTAGCTCTCATCGTTGGATATGCATACCAGTCAAGCAATACTGCCTTGAGTCTTGATTATAACAAAACGTTATATTCCGATGGCAGGGACTGCTTCCGTAATGGTCTGGAAATTAAACTGCTGTCTGATGCTCTGGCGTTGCGCTGCGGTTATTCAACGCAGCTCTTTTCCCTAGAAAATAACCAGTTCAATATCGGCTGCGGGATAAAATTCAAATATGCTTCCAGGACTTTCCGGCTCGATATTGCTTATCGATTCTTCACCCCCTGGGAAGGTCATAATAATCTGCTGCTGGGGTTGACGATCTAGCGTTAAGCGTTAGTCGTTGATCGTTAGTCGTTGATCGTTAGTCGTTGACCGTTAGTCGTTGATCGTTAGTCGTTAATAGTTAATCGTTAGCCGTCAATTCGTCTATCAGTCCAGCAGTCTATCCCTCCATCAGTCATTCAGTCAATATGTCGGGATCAAGTGGTTAAGGGTGGTGTCGGATACTATTTTATTTACTATTGCTTTTACGATTGTATCCAGTTCGCTGCCGGGACGGTAATCTGCTGTGGCAGTAAAATTAACGCGACTCTCCCGAAAAAGTCGGCAGGCTTCATCCTTCCCCTTTCCCGGTTTATAAACCGAAATGGAATGTCCACCCTGGTCTTTTACCAGTTTCATACATGGCACATCAGTAAAACCATCCCCGAAATAGATCATGCGGGTGAAAGGTACCGGGCGTTCTTCCTTGGGAACATAATCATTGATGATGCTGTTATCCCAGACGTTATGCACCCCTTTATTGATGCGGAATAGGAACTGGGTTTTGCCTGTATAATTAATGGAAACCCCGGGAGCAATTGCCACGCCTTTTTCATCATAGATATAAGAACAGGCAAAGATGTCCTCAAAATTATGGGCAATAGCACTGCCGGCGATCATTTCCTTTACTCCGGAAGATAAAACGTAATGCTGCGGTATGAATCCATGAGAAATAACATAACTATTGATAAGACCAAACCAGTCTTCCACACCGGGAAAGAAATCAATGTTTTTCCCGTAAGCAGCAAACTTTTCCCGCGTCAACTGCACGCACTGAGAACCGGAGCATTTTTCCAGCATCAGGGTCATATACGCTAAAATGGTATCAGCATTATTATCAACAGCTCGTTTATTAGCCTCTGCCCAGAATTCTCCCGGCTCCAGCCCCACATGCGGCAGAAAATCATATTCCTGCATATTACGCGGTGATAGTGTGCCATCAAAATCATATATAAACGCAATAACCGGTTTCATCCGAACCTCCCGAACAATCATTTAACCTGATTATTTATCCAATCATCAATCAGTCAAGCAGTTCATGTATTACCTCGCATCCCCCCGAAATTTAATAAAATATCAATTCCGGTTGAGTTTCTTTTCCCTGAAAGGGATATATCTGTATAGAGTAAGGTTGGCTCAGTACTCCGAGACTACCTTATGGATGATGCGTCCCCCCCCCATCCCATCGGCGCGCAGCGCCGATGGGATGGGGGGGGACGTCTTATCTTTTTTTACATAAGGTAGCGCTTGCGGTGCAACCTTATGCTATACATATATATCCCGTACCGGGAGTTATAAGAGATAAATCTTAAATATTACTTTATAAGATAAGAAGTTACTTCATATCATGAATAATGTTACGGGGGGATGCCAGGTTTATGTATTATGTAGATCAAACTTTCCAGTTTGATATTTTTTGCTTAATCAAGATGATTATGCTACATACTCTCGCCGGGTGTACTAAGGATGTAATAAAGTAGCAATAAGGTTAGTATAAGGAGCCACAACAAGGCACAATCTAACATTTTTTTGTTAGATTGTGCCTTGTTGTAACTCCTCATACTAACCTTATACCAACCTACCAGGGACCTTATAGCGATTTTGCTGGTAATTTGAAGTATGATCAATGCGATTAAATTAAAGAATTATGTCTGATTTTGTCAACAGTTTCATTTCAGATTTTTACGTATTTTACGATTTAAACCGCTTTGTACAATAGGATTTCACAAAACCACAATATCTCTATAATAGATTATGGATTTACCTTTATCGGATTTTTCAGAGACTTTTAAAAAATACCGAGTTTAATCTCGGAAATACCTTTAATTTGTCAATATCCAATTGTCATTAATCACTTAAATGTAAACTCTATAGCATCCACTTTCTGACTATTCATCTATAATCATCACAGTTTAATTGTTCAAAGTGAATTTCAGAGGGAATAAAGACTATCTTTTTACTTGACATATAGAACTTAAAGAGCAAAAGCTTTCGTGAGAATAATCAAAATTGATTTTGCGGTAATTATTTACAGGAGGTTGTAATGAAAAACACGATTAGAAGCTTATTTCTATTAGTTGTATTATTGTTTTTCCAGTTATTAATGGGGCAGGAACTTCTGGAGGCTATCGTTACCTGGGATGCGGGAGACAGTATTCTTTTCAAGTGCGCGAATCCGAATCAGAGAGGCAGTGATCTTAATAATGACGGTTTTGACGATTATATGAGCATAACCTTCCAGGATTATCTACAATTTTATCTGGGAGGGATTCCTCTTAATGGAACTTATAATTTCGAACTGGAATGTCCCCATTGCAGTGGTTATCCTACCTGGGGTGGAGATCTGAATGGAGACGGTTATAAGGATATAGTCTGGTGTGCTTGTGAATACTGGGGAGATGCGGTTGATTCTTATATCTGCCTGGGTGCTGAAGAGATAGATCTGGAGCCGGAGCTGGTATTGAGCACGTCGGAAGGTGTACCATTGAATGGCGGGTTTGATTTTAATGGTGACGGTTATGACGATCTGCTGCTATACGGGTATATTGAAATGCTGTTTGGCGGTTTCATCCGTATTTATCCGGGAGCGGAAGAGTTCAGTACGGAACAGTGTTATTCTATTCAAGGTGAAAGTGAGGAATGGTTTGGGAGTAATTTTGCCGTGTGTGATCTGAATGGAGACGGATATGATGATCTGATCGCCAGCAGAGGCGTGGGCTACTGGGATTATGCCTGTCTTCTGGAAATATATCTGGGTGGTGAAGAATTCGATCTGGTCTGTGACTACATAATTCCGGATACATTGAGTAATAATGGTAATTATGTGCAGTTACCGACGGGTGATATTAACGGAGACGGACGTGAGGAACTGATCATTTATAGCCAGGAAAGCAGTTTGAGGACGTATAATATAAATGATTCCGGGGAATTGGTAGCGGAAGATTATGATATTGTGACAGATGGCAAGCGCATTGTTGCTGATATTAATGGTGATGGGATTGATGATCTGGTCTGCTGGAACCGGCTGGAAGAAATTGTGGCAATATATTATGGTGGAGATACTATTGATTTTGGTTATGATGCGTATTTTAATGTGGCCGATTGTACTGGTTCGGATGACCGTTGGTTTATCTGTGGTCTGGGAGATGTTAATGGAGATGGAGAGGACGAGATTTTGGTCAACGATGGCGACGGTACGGGTAATCTGGGGACAACTGCCACGGTTTATGGGCTTCATAGTAATGATAATGATGAATGTAAAATTGAAAATGTAAAATGTAAAATTGATAATTATCCGAATCCGTTTAATCCTTCCACGCGGATTGAGTTTGAGCTGATGGAAAGTGCTGAGGTGGAGCTGGCTGTTTATAATTTAAAGGGGCAACTGGTGACGCTGCTGGAGCAAGGTGAAATGAGTGCGGGCAGGCATTTTGTGGACTGGGATGGACGCAGCGGACAAAGCGGACAAAGCGTTAGTTCAGGAATTTATTTTTGCAGATTAGCATCAGGAGGAAAGATTATTGCTTCTAAGAAGATGTTATTATTGAAATGATATGTAGTTAGAGCGGCAAGGAGGACACTATGTTTAAAGACAACCGGTTATTATTTTACAAGTATGTAATTATGCTGTTATTTGTTTTGGTAGCAGCAGCAGTCTGGGGGCAGGTGGAGCTTGAAAATGAAAGACTCTTCCGAGATCTTGATCGACCAGTATATGATATGTTTTATAGCGAACTTCCCGGGATCGACACGTTTGTTTTTGCTCTGCCGGGTCTGGATGGCGGAATAGCTTATTACAATTCAGAGTATGAATTGGAAATTTATTCCCTTGTTGTCAATCTGGGAGCAGTATCCATAGCGGCGGATGAAGCAAATCAGCGAATATTAGGTGCTTTCGGTCGTAACACTTACAGCGACGGACTCTATGAATTTGATGTCAGCAGTCATGAATTTTCCTTGATTTACTGGTATATGAATCCTCAATTCATTAAGAAACTTGATGCAGGTTTTTATTTCAGTTATGGATATGGGGAAAATGGGAGCTTGCGTTTTTCGGAAGATGGTGACAACTGGACAACAGTAACTGCTTTTTATGGACTCGGCGTTGTAGATATTGAGGAAACAAATGAGGGCGCGCTTTTTGCTGCCTCAGGGAACCTGATCTGTCTGGAAAATGAGGGAAACTGGGGAAGCTATGAAGTACCGGTGATGATCAACGATATTTATGTGAAAGCGTGTCCGGGTGTTGATGAAGTATATATTGCCTGTGGTGATGGAACGGATAGTGATGCCGTTTACCGGGTGGAATATGCGGAAGGTGAAATCAGCGGATTGACGATGATCAACTGGTTTACGGAACCTTACCGTTTATATGAATATGAGGGGCAGCTGGTTGTGGGTTGCCTGAATGATAATGGTTTGTTTTTAGTGGAAACGGAAGAAATGAGTGAGCCGGAAGAAATCATCTCCGGATTTGATTTCACGGAAGTATATTGCTTTGACTGGTTTCCCTCTTATATGCCGAACTTTGTTGCGGGAACGGACACAGGAGTATATATGTTTACTAATTCGGTGATTGGAACTGCCGAAAATGACTGTCAGCCTGTGATAAGCCTGACTAATTACCCGAATCCGTTTAATCCTGAGACGCGGATTGAGTTTGAGCTGGAGGAAGATGTGGAAGTGGAACTGGCCGTTTATAATCTCAAGGGACAACTGGTGAAGCGGTTATTGCAAGGGGAAATTAGTGCTGGAAGGCATATTGAGGACTGGGATGGACGTAATGGACATGATGGACAAAGTGTGGGATCGGGGATATATTATTGTAGATTAACAACGGGGGGAAGGCTTTTGGCTGCGAAGAAAATGCTATTATTGCAATAAGATGGAGAAGGATGAAAGGGGTAATATTGCTATTATTTATGACATCAATCATGTCTGCGGCGGTTATCAATATACCGGGTGATTATGCACTTATCCAGGCAGGAATTGAGGTTTCTGTAGATGGTGACACGGTACTCGTAGAGCCGGGTACTTATGTGGAGAATATAGATTTTTATGGTAAAAACATCACAGTCAGCAGTCTGTATATTACAACTCAGGATACAATATTTATATCCCAGACGATCATAGACGGCAATCAGAACGGCAGTGTGGTATCATTTACTGGAAATGAGGATTCAACAGCGGTGCTGAGTGGATTCACGCTGATTAATGGCAGCGGAACATTTATAATTGAATATCCCAATGGTGACCGTTATTACAATGGAGGAGGTATATACTGCCTGAATGCGAGTCCCCGGCTGGAATATTTAACGATATCGGGATGCTCTTGCAGTTATCGTGGTGGAGCAATTTACCTGGAATCTTCCAGTTCGAAACTGTGTCATCTTAACTTAGACTTAAATACAGCCGGCAATGGAGGTGGTATTTTTTTTGATCAAGCAGATAATGGAGAAATAACAGACAGCAGGATAACAAACAATAGTGCAGAAGAAATGGGAGGAGGAATTTATTCAAATTCAGGTTACAACTGCAATATTTCCCGGGTCATAGTCAGCAATAATAGCAGTGACGGATATTGTGGCGGAATATTTTTAGGAAATACCGAATGCATCATCGAAGATTCGGAGATCAGGAATAATAATGGTTACGTAACGGGTGGAATAGAGATTTGGGAAGGAAATGTAACCTTGCAAAATTCTATCGTAACCGGTAATTCAGGATATTATGGTGGGGGTATTCATATGATTCTATCAAATACGATCCTGAATAATGTGGAAATATCGCATAATACCGCAAATCAGGGAGGAGGCATTTATTGTGAAATTATGAATGAAGCTGATTTAAATAATGTTTTAATACATGATAATTCAGCCAATATCGGTGGCGGAATATGTTGTTACAATTATCTGGCAACGTATCTGAACAATACCACAGTGAGAAATAACCGGGCAAATGTTGATGGTGGCGGTATTTATTGCGAGGAATTGTGTTTCAACGAGAATGAACCTTCTAATATTTATATGAATCATGCTGGATTTAAGGGAATGGATGTCTGTTTTTTTGGAGAAATTGAAAATACAATACTTTATGTGGATACATTTACGGTTGCCGAGCCTGATGAATATTTTATCTATTCCGAAAACTTAATCCCCTATGATATACAGCATAGCATCATTGAGCAGGTAGCCGCAGATTTATATGTCAGTCCCGCGGGCAGTAATGCCAATAGCGGTTTATCGGCAGACGCACCTTTAGGCTCGATAACGTATGCCCTGGCAAAAATAACTGCCACAGAGGAGCAGCCGCAAACTATATTCTTAGAACAGGGAATTTATAGTTCTGCCAATACCGGTGAGATATTTCCGGAAAATATGAGAAGCAATATAAATATATCCGGAGCATCTCAACATAACGTAGCAATTGATGCAGATGGGAACAATCGTGTTATTGCATTTATCAATGATGAAAATTGTTCACTCAGTGATTTAAGCCTGATTAATGGTGATTCGGAATTTCCCGGAGGAGCACTTTTCGCACAAAATGCACAATTAAAACTGGAAAAAGTAACTGTGTCCGGCAGCCATTCAGGATTAGACGGGGGAGGAATTTACTGCTGTATATCTGAAATAGAACTGGATAAGGTATTAATAAATAATAATTCAGCCGACAACTACGGAGGTGCAATTTTCTGCAGGGGAAGTGATATTAATATAGTGAACACCACCGTGATCGTTAATGCGGCGGGTTTCGGGGGAGCCATCTATAGTTCTGAAAATTCTGATATAGTACTCGTCAACTGTCTTCTCTGGGAAAATCAACCGTATGAAATTGTCCTGGGGAACTACTATGAACCTTGCAACATAGTCATAGCAAATTCTGATGTTCAGGGTGGTGAAGAAGAGATAGTGACTAATAATGGCAATCTGCAATGGATGGATAATAATCTGAACGAGGATCCGTTAATGATATACCCGCCGGGAAGTTTTTTTACACTGCAGGTAGCTTCGCCATGTATTGATACCGGAACATCATACTTTTACTGGAATGGGGAGGTGTACATTGATCTGGATGAAGATGAATATAATGGTGAAGCGCCAGATATGGGATATGCGGAATATTATGTGGAGGGCAATGATGAATGTAAAATTGAAAATGTAAAATATAAAATAAATAATTACCCGAATCCGTTTAATCCGGCGACGCGGATTGAGTTTGAGCTGAAGGAAAGTGCGGAAATTGAACTGACGGTTTATGATCTGCGGGGACAGCTTGTGAAGCGGCTGTTGCAGGGGGAAATGAGTGCGGGGAGGCATGTTGTGGACTGGGATGGACTCAGCGGACATAGCAGACAGAGCGTGGGGTCGGGGATATATTTTGTTAGATTAACAACGAGGGGAAGGTTTTTAGCTGCGAAGAAGATGTTATTATTAAAATAGTGACAGTTAGAGCGGCAAGGAGGAAAAGATGTTTAGAGTCAACCGGTTATTATTTGGCAAATGCGTTATTTTTCTATTTTTTGTATTCGCAGCAGTGGCTTTGTGGGCTCAGGAAGATCGTGATTTTGATCTGCTCTATCCTGAACTTCAACGTCCGGTTTATGATATGATCTATAGCGATGCGGCGGGTATTAGTGAATATGGTCTTGTCTTTGCAATACCGGGTATGAATGCGGGAATTGCATATTATACTTATATTAACACCTTGGAGATGTATTCGATTGCCACTAATCTGGGAGCAGTATCTGTAGCGTCGGACGGAATAAATCCGCGGATTTTTGCTGCTTTCGGTTGTGGAAGTAACAGCGATGGACTCTATGAATTTGATCTTTCGAGTCATGAGTTTGATTTGATCGGCTGGTATATGAATCCGAAATTTGTTAAGAAGTTAGACAGCGGGTTCTATTTCGGGTATGGATATGCAACCGGTTATGGAGGCTTGCTTTTTTCGGAAGATGGGGACATCTGGTCAGAGATTTCATATTTCAATGGTCTATGCGTGACCGATATTGAGCAAGCTGCGGGAGAAGTACTTTTTGCCTCAGCAGGAAATTTTATTTATCTGAAAGATGAAGAAACCTGGACATCTTATGAAGTACCGGTGGTTATTAACGATATCTATGTAAGGAACTATCCTTATAATGAAGAAGTTTATATAGCTTGTGGAGACGGTACTGATAGCGATGCAGTCTATCGGGTGGAATATGCAGAAGGTGAGATCAGTGGTTTGACGCTGATCAACTGGTTTTTTGAACCGTACCGGCTATATGAGTATGAAGAAATGCTGGTGGTAGGGTGCCTGAATGATAATGGCTTGTTTTTAGTAGAACCGGAAGAGATGAGTGAACCGGAAGAAATAGGAGCAGAGCTTGACTTTACGGAAGTTTACTGTTTTGAGACATATCCCATATATACGCCGAATTTCATAATGGGTACTGATGTTGGGATATATCTGGTAACTAATCTGGGAAACGCAGTAGATGAAGAATTGATAATTGATAATGGACAATGGATAATTACGAATTACCCGAATCCGTTTAATCCTTCCACGCGGATTGAGTTTGAGTTGGCGAGGGATGCAGAAGTGGATTTGGCAATTTATAATTTTAAGGGGCAAATGGTAAAGCGACTGATGCATGGTGAGATGAGTTCTGGGAAGCATTTTGTGGACTGGGATGGACTCAATGGACAAGATGGACAAAATGCGGGATCGGGAATATATCTGGTGAGACTGGAAGCGGGGGGGCAGGTTGCCTGCCGAAAAATAATGATGATTAAATAATTGATAATTGATTATGGATGATGGATAATTCAAATTGAGTTGGCATTTTGGTTGACAGGGAGGTGAAGGTACAAATTTTGTTAAAATAAGAAATAAAGTGTGAATTAGTTACCGGTAAGGAGAAAATGATGGAGAAGAAGGAGCGGACTGCGATCGAGCCAACGCGTGTGGAGAATTATCCCGAATGGTATCAGCAGGTGGTGAAAGCAGCGGATCTGGCAGAGAACAGTGAAGTGCGGGGATGTATGGTAATCAAGCCCTGGGGTTATACCATCTGGGAAAATATACAGCGCAATTTAGATGATATGTTCAAGGAAACCGGGCACGTAAATGCTTATTTTCCTTTATTTATACCCAAGTCATATTTTGAAAAGGAAGCTGAGCACGTAGAAGGCTTTGCCAAGGAATGCGCCGTAGTTACGCATACGCGGCTGGAAGATGACGGCAAGGGCGGATTGAAACCTGGTGGTGCTTTAACGGAAGAACTGGTGGTGCGTCCCACGAGTGAAACAATTATCGGAGCTTCTTTTAGTAAATGGGTGAATTCTTACCGCGATCTGCCGCTGCTGATCAATCAGTGGGCGAATGTGGTCAGGTGGGAAATGCGGACGCGGTTGTTTTTGAGGACTACGGAGTTTTTATGGCAGGAAGGTCATACAGTGCATGCCACGCAGTCAGAAGCAGAAGAAGAGACGGCGAAGATGTTAGGCGTGTATGCGCGATTTGCGGAAGAATTTCTGGCATTGCCGGTAATTCAGGGCAAAAAGAGTGAAACCGAGAAATTTCCCGGAGCCGTAAGCACTTATTCCATTGAAGCGATGATGCAGGATCGTAAGGCCTTGCAGGCAGGCACCTCACATTTTTTAGGACAGAATTTTGCTAAATCTTCCAACATCAAATTTCAGAGTTCGGAAGGTGTGGAGGAATATGCCTGGACGACCTCGTGGGGAGTATCCACGCGGTTGATCGGAGCTTTGATCATGGCGCACAGTGACGATGACGGACTGGTGCTGCCTCCCAAAATTGCTTCGGCTCATGTTGTGATCATTCCCATCATCCGCAAGGAGGAACAGCGGGAAATGGTGGAAACCTTTGTAACGGAACTGGCTGCAAAACTGAGGCAGCAATATTACGTGGAGCGCAAACTGGTGGTGGAAATAGATAACCGTGATATGGCGGGAGGGGAAAAGATCTGGCAATGGATCAAGAAAGGTGTACCCATCAGGCTTGAAATAGGACCTCGTGATATAGAAAACGGCACCGTATTTATGGGCAGAAGAAACCTGGCGCCACGTGATAAGAAAAGCGTCGGCGTGGAAGAATTTCTAACAACTGTGACGCAGTTACTGGACGAAATACAAGAAGATATATATAATAAAGCATTAGCCAACCGGGAAGCGAATAGCGTAATAATAGACGATAAAGAAGAATTTTACCGATACTTTACACCCGAAAATGAAGAAAATCCGGAAATACATGGCGGATTTGCGTGGTCTCACTGGTGTGGCAGCGCAGAATGCGAAGAAAACATCAAAAACGAACTGAAAGTCACGCTGCGCAATATACCATTTGACAGTAAAGCGGAAGCAGGTAAATGTATTTATTGTGGCAAAGCAAGCTCTAGACGGGTTATTTTTGCAAAAGCATATTAATAGAGTGAAATTAAGAGATGAGTGTATTGCAGCTAAGGACAAGAGTATTGTCCGGAGTACCGTTCAAAACTCTTGGCTTAATTTACGGAACATGAAAAAGTGTATAGCATAAAAAGGCAGGAAAATTAATTGAAATTTTATCTTGATAATACAGAGGACATATTCCTTTATCAGGTTTTAAAAGCGGCGGGACTATTTGAAGAATATGCACATATCCGGCGGGTGATCATTGACGGACAGATCACGGTGAATGAGCGGACCGTATTCAAGCAGAGAACGAAGATATATCCCGGAGATACGATAAAATATAAAGATGAGCACATCATGATCATTGCCGGCAAAGAGCAAAGAGAGAAGAACCGTCAGCTATTGCCGGAAGTTAAGAAAGAAGAGGATGTGATCCATGGCAAGGTTGCGAAATGGCAGGCACACCCTCTGAAAAAAGAAACAGCTCTGAACAAGGATCTGGATGCTGCCGTAAGTAAACTGCATAATCTTTTGAAACGGAAGAAACTCAGCCTGAGTCTGGCAGAATCCTGCACCGGCGGTATGGCAGGGCAGTTGATGACGAGTCTGGCGGGATCATCTCAATATTTTCTGGGGGGAGTAGTAACCTATAGCGATGCTGCCAAAAAGAAAATACTGGGAGTAAAACGCAAGCTTCTGGAAGATGGTGGTGCCGTAAGCGAAGGCACAGCCAGGGCTATGGCAGATGGAGTAGCAGAATTACTGGGAAGTGATCTGAGCGGAGCGATAACGGGCATTGCGGGACCTGATGGCGGACTGCCGAAGAAACCCGTGGGTACCGTCTATATAGCCGTTAAAAAGGCAGAACGAATGGAAGTGCGTCATTTTCAATTTGAAGGGAATCGCGAGGAAATACGACGGAAAAGCTGTCTGGAGTTATTCAAGCTGCTGAGAGAACTGGCGGGTGAAAAAGAATAATCTGAATTATATACTCCTGCTGTTGCTTCTGATAGTCAGTAATCTTCTTGGGGGCAACAATTTTGAAGTACTGGAAGTAACGGAAGACTATGTGATCATCCATTTCACTTTACCGGACTGGGATCAGGAAACGCAGGAAATAAACGGTACAGAATGGCAGACGATCAATTGCGCAGGTGCAGCTTACGGGAATCATGCAGGAGAGCCTGATCTGCCTGGTTTCAGCGGCAGTGTGGGCATACCGCCGGATGGTGATATCAACGTGACGATTTTAAGCGGAAGCCCGGTTACAATTAGAGACGTAAATATTTTACCTGTATATGAAAGTTATGTGAGAGAAGATGAATTGTTATACCGTTTTAAAGAAAACGAAGTACTATATCACAGTGACAGCTATTTCCCCTTTCGAATCGTAGAGAAAGGCTATACGGCAATGGCGGGAGACAGGAGATTTTACAGTTTTCTGCTGCATCCTTTCCAGTATAATGCGGCAGGGCATAAGCTGCGTTATTATGAAGAGCTGACCTTACGGATTGATATCAGTGGTGATAAATCTTCATTTCGAGGCAATACTGCCGGCAGCATACTGGATAAGGCAGGAGACGAGTTTCTTTTTAATGAACAATTTGCGCGTAACTGGCGTCAGTCAAGAATTCCCGCAGACGAAGAGATTTTACCCAGAAGCGATGGCGTGGTTACACGGTATATGCTGACCATACCGGAAGAAGGATTATATAAAGTATCTTATGAGTTTATTACCAGCCATCTGGCAGCTTATGAGACGGAATACGATGCGGGTTACAGTTGGGACAATGTTGATCCACGCTACCTGGAGCTAAGCGACCGTAACGGAACAGTGCCCATTAATTTCTATGGGGATGCTGACGGATCATTTGATGCAGGAGATTATTTTGAGTTTTATGCCGATATAAATCATGGCGAAACGAGCTGGTTTGATGATTACAGCACCGATAACAAATTATTCCTGAGCCTGGAAGACCATCTGGGGAGCCGTATGATGGTGGAAAACGGGGGACTGGTGGAATCCAACACGAATAATTTCACGATCCCAGCCTCATTTGAGCAGACGTTACACATCGAAAGGCAAAACCTGAAAGAGCATTTAGGCGCACAGACGAGATACAATATCAATTATTTCAGAGAAGATGTCTGGTTTTGGGGCAGTATTTCAGCTCCCGATCTTATAGAATTCAGTTTTGAGCTGGAATATCCGCATGCTTCCAACATCCGAAAAGCATCAGCACGAGTTTGTCTGATGGGATTAACATATGATGATTCCCTGCTATATTTACCTACCCCCCAGAATTTGCATCGGGCAATAGTAAGGATAAATTCTGCTCTGGTAAATGATATCGGCAGCAGTGGTGAATGGCTGGGTCAAAGAGAACAGATATTTGAAAACCTGGGATATGGTAATACCGGCAGCAACTCACGAATATTAAATACCGACCTGTATCAGGGGGAAAATAACCTGAGCGTAAGTCTGCCCAATCTAGTGAACCAGTATGAAAAAGTATTACTTGATTACCTTGATCTGACTTACTGGCGCGAATATAAGACAGATTCAGATATATTAAAATTTCATAAACCAATATTAAAACCGCAAGGCACACCGCAACCGGCAGGATTATACCAGTTTGATCTGGATGGGTTCAGTACGGAAGATGTTTCCGTATATAAGCTCGGTTCCAGCAGATTTGCCAATCTTACCGTAACCTCGTTGAGTGAAGAAGGCATAGCACCCTATCGGATAAGTTTTCAGGACAGCGTTCATTCGGATAATATTGAATATCTGGCCATAACGGAAGCTTTAAAAAAAGTGCCCGACAGTATAGTTCCCGATTATCCTTCCCAGCTCAAATCATCTGCCCGGGGTGCTGATTATGTAATAATCACGGTTCGCGAATTCGCGGCAGGGGCAACGCTATTTGAGGAATTCTGGGAAGGTTATGATCCTGGGATGCAGGTGGATATTGTCTATGTGCAGGATATATTTGATGAGTTTAATAATGGCATTCGTTCTGTGCAGTCCCTGAAGGATTTTCTGGAATATACATATAACAACTGGGAACCGCGTCCGACCCATTGTCTTCTTTTAGGTGAAGGTTTAATGGATGAGCGGGACAGCAGTCCTTATAAGTGGGCAAACAAGATACCTACGAAAGTATTATGGTTTGATGCGCGTGGAGCGACAGCAAGCGATAACTGGCTGGGCTGTATATCCGGTAATGACATCGTGGCAGATATCAGTATTTCCCGGTTAAACATCACACAAGCAGCTCAGATAAGCACAGTCGTTAATAAAACTGAGCATTATATGACCCAGCCGGAGTTTCAGGATTTCTGGCATAGTTCCCTAACACTGGCAACTGGGGGAAAAGCTTCCGAAGGGAATATATTCTCAAAGCAGAGTGAACGCATCAAGAAAAATTCCATTCCACCGGAATACCGTGTAACCAGGGTTTACTGCAATACCAGCGGGATGCCGGGTTCGTATTCAGGTAATACAACAACCCTGATAAACGCCATTAATGACGGCACCACTTATGTGCAGTTCATGGGTCATGGCGCTTCGCATCAGTGGGATGACTATGATCTTTTTGATATTTATGACGTTGATAACCTGAATAATGAGAATCTCTTTATTGCCAGCAGTATGAGCTGTTATGGTTCAGCATTTTTTGATAATGCCGGTGAATCGTGCATCGGTGAAGCTTTAACTCTGGATGCGCAGGGCGCTATTGGTCATATCGGATTCACCGGATTCGGTTATCTTCATCAGGATGAAACATACAGCCGCGCTTTACTGAGTGCATTAACAAATCCGGCTCTGGAAACGTTAGGCGAAGTAATCGATTATACCAAGATCAGATTTTCAGCAGAGACAGGTGGTGGTATCGTGATGCTTTCCCTGCTGCAGGGCAGTGCGCTTTTAGGCGACCCGATGGTAAAAGTAGTGCGACCGGAGCTGGGAACTGACATTACAACGAATAAATATAATTATGCTCTAAATGACAGTCTCATTTTAAGTGCAGCAGTGGACAGTGATATTGAAAGAGGCAGGTTTTTTCTCTATGATGAAAATGACTCTCAGGTTTCAGCTAACGAATTTTATCCTTTTACTTATGATGCAGTGAACGGTGAAGTAAACCGGATTACGCAAATACCAGGCGCATCTGTTTTGCCGGAGGGAACTTATAACAGATACGTGAAATTTTCCGGTTATTCTCAGGGACGAGAGATTCTGGGAATTACCAATTTTACGATTGGACTAGCGGGAGTATATAATCTTAGCTGGTATCCTGTCGAACCTACGCCGGCAGATGGCATTGAGGTGAAAGCAGATTTTTTTGATCCCAATGGTGTGGACAGCGTAGCCTGTCATGTAAAAATATATAATTCAGGAGTAGATCCTTTCAATGAAGCCGGAACCATGAGCAGCCATTATTATGAAGAAATGGTCTGGAATGAAGAAGAAGCCATCTATGTGTTGGCGAGTCCGATCCCGGCGCTTTCTTATAATAGCAGCGTTCGTCTGGAATTTATAATAACAGATACTACGGGTGCTTCCAAAACCTGCACGCTGCTGCCGGGGCAGAGCTATTTCCGGATAACAGGAGTAAAATTCCTGCTTTCGGATTTTAGTATTACGGCGTATGAGAATGAACCAGCAGTACGCCTTTCAGTAACTAATAACGGCAACCGAGCCAGTGAGCCTTGTGACCTGAAACTATATAACAGCAACGGTTATGTGCTGCTTGATTCGCTGCGAATTGAAGGGCTGGGAGCAGGCGACCAGTGCTGGCAATATTTAAAATTACCCCTGTTAAATGGCAGCTACAGCTTTACCATTCGGGTAAACGAAGCTCAGGAATTCCCTGGCAGTTATACTTTGAATACGCCTGATTACCAGTTGCAGCTTTTTGAAACCGGTAGAGAAGAATACAGCATAACCACTCTGGACAGCAATCTGGTCTGCACATTTCCGGCAGATCTGCTGCCAGTGGATGCCATCTTTAAGCTGGAGAAGACAGGAACTCTCACACCCTTAAATCAGCCGGATATCGAAGGCATTATGCTGTATAGCGGAGACATATCCAGCGCTTATGAATTAAGCTGTCTTGATTCCAGTGTGCTAATGGACACTCTGGGATATTATCCTGCCGGTAAAAGAGTGGAAATGGTTTTTAATTATGGCTCCCCCGCAACAAAAACCGGAATACGCAGTCGTGACCGGCTTTCCGTTTATCGCTGGAATGACAAGTATAACAAATGGGTATTCCAGTCGATAGGTTCCAACAGCAGTCAGCAGACCATAACCTTACAGGCAGACCGTACGGGGATTTATACAATTTACGATAATCAGGACGAAGAGATACCCTCGATCGATGTAAATGTGGAAGGACAGGAATTTACTTTTGGCGGTTATGTTTCGGAATCGGGAATCGTATCTTTTTTATTAGGTGACCGTAACGGGATTGACGTAATTGACCATGAACTGAGTTTCTATATAGACGGCGAACCGGTAAGCAGCGCAAATTACAGTATCAACCGTTCGGTGGGCAATCTCACCAGTATTCCAGTTAAATACCAGCTCCTGGAAATTGCGGAAGGTATACATTACCTGCAGATGAGCTGCCGTGATTTTAATGGCAACAGTTACAGTCGTGAACTATCCTTTGAAGTAAAGGCTGATTTTGATATAATTAAAGTGGCGAACTATCCCAATCCGGTAAAATCACTCACCATAGATCCCATTAATACGGGACGCACGCGCTTCACTTATGTTCTCACCGATGATGCCGATGATGTGAGCATCAAGGTATACACGGTAAGTGGCAGACTGGTGAAGAGCTTTAAAAACCTTGCCTCATCCATTGGCTATCACGAATATCCTTACAGCAACATCGGCTGGGATTGCCGTGACGAAAAAGGTGATGTACTGGCGAATGGCATATATTTTTACAAAGTAACGGCGCGCAAAGGCAGTGACAGTATTGAAAGAATCCAGAAAATGGCAATCTTGAAATAGGTGCATTTATGCAGAAAAACAGAGCAATCATTTTATTAATCGTGTGTTTACCATTACTGCTTTTTGCCGGTAAATACACGGGCGACTTTATGTATATCGGGGCAGGTGTTCGTTCGCTGGGCATGGGCGGCGCCGTTGTTTCCACGGCAGATGATCCCTCGGCAATCTTCTGGAATCCCGCCGGGATATCACAGATACGCAATACGGAAATCGAGGTGATGCATGCCTTCCTCTATGAAAACCTGGCCTATTATGATAATGCCTCGATCTGCCAACCCCTGCCGAATGAAGTAACCATCGGCTTGAACTGGACGCGATTGACTATCCCGGATATTCCGGTGTTTATGGAAGACTACCTGATCGAGCATCCAAATGTGGCAGAACGCAGTTCTCGGCTGGACTGGAATCTACCTGGCGTGCCGGACAGCAGTTTTACCAGTTATGACGATCTTTTCCAGTTCTGCTTTTCCAAGCACATCAGGAAAAACATCGATTTTGGCTGGGCATTCTTTGATATTCCCGTGGATCTCTATTTTGGTGGAAATATCAAATATATAAAGCGTGAAATATTAAATAACCTGGGTAACGGCACCGGCTTTGATCTGGCATTTCTGATGGAAACAAAGTTCTCGGAACTAGTGGACGTGGAATGGTTGGGAGACGTTAATTTTGGCATTAATCTGCAGAACATAGGCGGCACGACCATTACCTGGGATACGGAGTCACAGAATCAGGATGAAATCCTCTTTAACACCAAGATGGGCATATCTCTTGATCAGCCCATAGACCGCTTTCATTTGCACCTGATATTAGCGTATGATCACGACTATGTCTATGACGGAGAAGATCACTATGGTCTGGAAGCCCAATATAACAGGCTGTTAAGTTTCAGACTGGGACAATATGGTAATGAATACGCTGCCGGGCTCAGTATAAACGTCTATGACTTTGTGCTGGATTATGCCTTCGTGACCAATACTCTTGGTAATACTAACCGCATTGGTTTAAGGCTAAGGTTTTAGCAATATGGGAAAAACGGTATTATTTTTATTGATTGTAATGCTGCTGCTTGGCGGGTGCGCCGGAACCACGAAACCGGAAGATAACACCACCGAAGCTTTTAAAATCGATCTGCTGGAACATAAAGGCGATACCGGCGATATCATCAAAAACAGTTATGGAATGATAATTGATACTCTAAATTGTTATTACGGAGCAGACAGCACCTTTTATGAATTTGAAAATAACGGCATCGACGCCTATTTCGAAGGTGACTGGATCTATATTCCCTGGAAACATATAAGTGATCCCACCACCGTCTCTCTGGAAGTTTTTCGTTTTTCTTATACTAATTATCAAAATCATAATGCCGAATATATTGAAAACCTGGATTTCATCCCCTTTTACAGTTATAATAAAGACTATTATATTGATACATTTTCCGGCAACGTCGAAACAATCGTTGAGGAAACCTGGTTCTATTTTGTGAAAACAACTAATGCTGACGGCGATACTGCTTTTTCCGATACTACGGGTTATTGCCTTGTAAATAAACCGCTGTTGCGCGAACCGGCAGATGGACAGATTTTCAGTCAGGCTGATACTCTGATTTTTGAATGGGACTTGAATTCCAGTAACTCAGCGATTAAATACAGACTGCTGCTGTTTAACGAAAATTATGAACTCCTGTGGCATTACAACCTGCTTTCCGATGAGGAACCGCTGCTGGACTATTTCGCAATAACAGGCAGCATTCCTGAACCGGGAATATATATCTGGCGCGTGGATGCCATCATCGAAAGGATGGAGCAACTGCCTATTGACGATAAGATCATAGAAGTGCACAGCGGTGCCGAATCGATGGAAAGAAGTTTTACCTTCAATTAATTATATTGTCATGAGCTAAGCCAGGAGAGTCTGGTTGGGAAATTTGATGATTTTGCTTTTTGGGATTACGGCTCAAGCAATATAGTTAGGACTTATAGGACCAATACGCCTAATACTTTAAAAAAGAATATTTATCTGAACAACTGATCAGTGAAATGGTCTTGTTCATTCACTTCGCAGAGGCCTGAACCTTATCTGGGTGATATCCGTAAATACAAGTGACAAATTAATTATTACACATAGCAGAATTTAACCTATAAGAAATAAACAAGTTGAGGGACACTATGTGTTACACATATTATGGCTTTTACATTGTTGACAGGAATCTGGCAGGTGTTATGTGACGGGATTTAAGTTGTTTAAATAGGATGTTAAAGTGTAGATCAAACTTTCCAGTTTGATTCATGTAAGAAATTAATCTGGAAAGATTAATCTACAACGAGTCTGACAGGTGTTATGTGACGGGACTTAAGTTGTTTAAGTAGGGAATAGTTAAAGCAGGATTAACCATTGCGGAGGTTCACAAACATCCGCAGGTTTTGCTAATTACTCTGCCAGAATTTATCATAATTTCAGTAGTTGGTTACTTAATAAGGAAAGGAGAGACAAATAAGTGCAACGCAGTATTTTTCTTCCAGATTTAGAAGAGATGGCAGAGGTGAATCTGAAAAACCTTGACATTTGAGTAGAGGGCAGAAATTAGCTTAGCAAAGGGAAAAAGAAATGATGAGAAATTTATTATTACTGTTGACATTGATAGTGGCGATTTGTCTGCAGGGTCAGACAAGCGAGATGACAACGTTTAATCCGGGTTCCGTATATCAGTATCCCGGGGCGGGAAATGAGCAGTTCATGATCAATACTTACATCTGGGGGCAGGTAAGGAATCCGGGATTATATAAGATTCCGGATAACACGGATCTATTAACGCTGCTTTCATCAGCAGGCGGGCCAACGGAAAATGCCAAATTATCCAAAGTAAAGATAATCCGCCCGGTAGCAGGGGGAGAGCGCATCATCTATGTTGACTTGAAGGAATATATGCGCACCGGCGATATGAGCCTGATCCCGATCATGAAGCCCGGAGATACGGTATTTGTGGCGGGTACGGCATTTTATGCGATTGAGAGGGTATCGTCATTTTTAGGCAGTGTAGTGATCTTTTTCAGTGTATATACGATGATAAACAGCAGCAAATAGGATAAGCCATGCAACAGGATAAGGAAAGACAGCAAAATCACATAAATCAGAATTTAAGTGCATTATTTGATGAATCTGATATCGGGATAAAAGACTATGTAAATATACTATTGCGTTATAAATGGATAATCATCTTCAGTTTTCTAATCGTGGTGGCATTTACCAAGTTCCAGGTATCGCAGATGCCCCGCATCTATATTTCCACTTCGAAGATATTACTGGAAGATACATCCAATACGCAGTTCATACTGGGTAGTGAGGCAGGTCGCATCAATTCATCTTTAAATAACAACATGGAGATACTGAAGAGCCGTCCGGTAATGGCCATCACCTGGGAAATCCTTCAGGAAGAGAGTGATATTAACACCTTTCCCTTAAGCAGGGCCTCCGATCCGGTTTCGATCTTGAAAAGTAAAGTGCAGGTAAACTCCCGGCGGGATACGGATATATTGACGATCAGTTATGAATCTACTTCACCTCGTGAATGCCAGGCAGTAATAAATGCAGCGGCAAATGCATTGATGGAACAGAACACGAATTATGCGCGGCTGGAATTACGCAATACGCGTGAATTTCTGGCAGATCAGTTAGAGGAATCTGAAAGAAGGCTGCGGATATCGGAAGAGGATCTGCGCATTTATAAAATAGAAAATGGTATATCGATGCTTTCCACGGAAGCCCAGAAGCTGATAGACCGGGCATCAAGCCTGGAAGCGCTGCTGAGTTCATCGGAAATAGAACTGCAGGTAAACCAGCAGCATCTGAGTTATTTGAATAATGAACTATCCAAACAGGATACCCTGCTGCAGGATATTGAAGTAGTGCTGTCTTCACCGTTACTGGAAAGACTGCGCAGCGAGATTGTGGACAATCAGAGCCGCTATGTGAAGTTATTGACCAAACCGGAATATACAGAAGATCATCCGGAACTGGTATCCTTAAAGAACAAGATAGAAAACGCCAAGAAACAGTTATCCAAAGAAATCCAGAATTTAACAGCGGATCAGACTTCCCGTCAGGACCCGCTTGCCTTCAGAGCGTCCTTGATCGGTGAAATATCTGAGACGAAGATTGCCATCCATCTTGATCAATCCAAGATCATCAGTTTACGAGATGCCATAGAAATTTATAACACCAGACTATCCATTCTGCCTGATACGGAAATCCAGCTGGCCCGGCTGGAGCGGATCAACAGCATCAATGAAGATACTTACTCCATGCTCGTTGCCAAATACGAAGATGCCAAGATAGCAGAGCGTTCCAAGATCGGCAACGTGCGCATTCTGGAAAAGGCTGAGCTGCCTACTTATCCGATCAAGCCGGATGTGAAGAAGAAAATGACCACGGCAGCGCTGATCGGGCTGGCAATGGGAATAGGGCTGGCGTTAATGCTGAATTCGCTTGATCCCAAGATCAGAACGTATGAAGATGTGCGGCGCAATGTGAAACTGCCCATTGCCGGAACAATACCCTTCATTTACGTGCATGATAATGACGTGGAAATAATCGAAGATGAGATGCAGGAGGCGGATGCAGATGAGAAAGTGCGCCTGGAAACCTTTTTACATCAGATCGAAGCACGGCTGATCACAAATTATGCTCCTAAATCATCCACTTCGGAATCATTTCGCATTCTACGTACAAATATCATTGCTAAGAAAAAGAAAGACAAAGCACTTTCGGTAATTGTAACGAGTTCCGGTCCCAAGGAAGGTAAAACCACGATCATCTCAAACCTGGCTATCACTATCGGGCAGTTGGGTGATCGCGTAATTCTGGTTGATCTGGATTTGCGGCGGCCTATGGTGTACAATCTCTTCAATTTTGTCAAAGAAGAGGGGATCAGCGACTTTATACCAGAACGTCCACATGATTATAAAGATTACATAAAGAAAAGCTTCGTTCCCAACCTTGATATTATAACCAGCGGGATAATTCCACCGAATCCATCTGAGCTGCTTGCCTCCAAGAACATGAACATACTTCTGGAGGATCTGCAGCGGGATTATGACTATATATTAATAGATTCTCCGCCTTCCATTGCGGTGACCGACTCGATGGTATTAGCCACAAAAGTGGATCTGATGATGCTGGTCGTACGAGTGGGACGTGCCGATAAGGAAGTGATCCGCCGCACCAAGGAGATGCTTCATAATATTCAGGTAGAGATAGATGCCGCCATCATCAATGGCATCAAACCTCATAAGTATTACAGCAGTTATGAATATAACTATTACTACCTCTATTATTACGGCAGGCAAGGTGATTCCAAGAGCAATAAATCTTAAAGCTTACGCTAAGATCAACTTGTTTCTGGAAGTATTGGGCAGGAGAAACGATGGGTATAATGAAATACGCACAATATTTTCCGAGATAGAGCTTTATGATGAGTTAAGTTTTATTTTGACAAAAAAAGAGAGAGTCAGGATTTTGACCGATACAGATTCTCTAAGGAACGAAGAAAATCTGGTATATAAGGTAGCGGTCTTTATAAGAGAAAAATATAACGTGAATGCTGGTGTTGAGATAGAACTCAAAAAGAAAATTCCGATAGCAGGCGGACTGGGTGGTGGTAGCAGTGATGCTGCTCAAACCATACTGGCTCTGAATAAGCTTTGGGAATTAAGTTTAAGCAAGGCTGAATTAAACGAGATAGCTGCCTGCTGGGGCAGTGACATCAATTTTTTTCTTCAAGGGGCAACGGCTCTAGGTAGTGCCAGGGGTGAGAAGATAACAACTTTGCCGGGCATCAGGCTGGATAATATATTTCTGGTAAATCCAGGATTTGGTATATCCAGTAAAGAGGCTTACGAGCTGGTTGAATATGATTCGGAGCGAAAGGACTGGCAGGAATTCTGGGAAAAGAAGGATTGCCGTAACAGCTTTAACAGATTAGAGGCTGGAATCCGCCGCAAATATCCTGAAATTGCAGAGATGATTGAACATTTACAGTCAGGAGGAGCGGAGCAGGCAATACTGTCGGGAAGCGGCGCGACCATAATCGGATTCTGCCCAGACCGGACAACAGCAGAAAGATTTACACATTACTATTCCGGAAAAGGATTCTGGAATACAATAACAAAGACTAAAGGAGAACCAAATGAACATTACTGATGTTAAGGTTTTTATTCGTGAAAGCAACCAGTTAAAAGCATTCGTCAATATCGTAATAGACGACGCCTTTATTATCAGAAACATCAAAGTTATCGAGGGAGAAAAAGGTCTCTTTGTGGCAATGCCATCGCGCAGAGTATCCAGTGGCGAATATCGTGATATTGCCCATCCGATCAATACGGAGACCCGTCAGGAACTGGAAGAACGCATTATACTGGCATATAAGGAAGAGCTGCAGAAGGCATTAAGCGCCGTGGAAACAAGCGACTACACCAACGAATAGAGTGATTATGTATTCTAAGCTTAAACTTTTTTCCGGCAGGGCAAATCAGGAACTGGCATTAGAAGTAGCCAGGCATACCGGAATTCCCCTTGGCGAAGTAGAAATAAAGAAATTTGCCAATGACAACAGTTGGGTAAAGATCAAGGAAAACGTACGTGGGACTAATGTATTTATCATTCAGCCCACCTGCCGACCGGTGAATGACAACCTGATGGAATTATTGATAATGATTGATGCTTTACGGCGCTCATCCGCGGCGAAGATCAATTGCGTGATTCCTTATTACGGTTATGCCCGTTCGGATAAGAAAGATCAGCCGCGAGTGCCGATTACCGCGAAACTTGTTGCAGATTTATTGTCAACAGCGGGAGCAGACCGCATAATTGCCATGGATCTGCACAGTGATCAGATACAGGGATTTTTCAACATCCCCGTAGATCATTTAACTTCGCAGGTAACGTTTGCGCGCTACTTTCGGGAACATCTTGATCTGTCTAATGCGGTGGTAGTTTCACCGGATGCAGGTGGAGCACATCGAGCCCGTTATCTTGCCGAGCGCTTGAAATTAGGGCTGGCAATAGGCGACAAAAGGCGAACAGGCAATAATGACGAGGCAACCGTTTCAAGTATTATTGGAGATGTGAAGGATAAGACCGTAATCTTACACGACGATATACTTGATACAGGGGGTAGTTTAACTGATGCAGCGCGGACGGCTATGCAGTATGGAGCCAGCAGGGTCATCGCAGCCTGCGTTCATGGAGTATTATCAAGAGATGCAGTCGAAAAAATCAACGAATCCCCGATCGAGCAGGTATTCATTACAAATTCGATTCCGTTACCGGAAGCGAATAGAAGCCCGAAGATCGTCCAAATCTCGATTGCAGAAATGCTGGCAGTAGCCATCAAGAAGATTCACACAGAGGAATCCTTGAGCATTTTATTTAGATAGGGATTAACGGAGGAAAATTCATTATGAATATAGTAATTAAGGCAACACGCAGAGTAACTGGCAGGAAATCTATAGTAAAGGATATACGCAATGCGGAGCAGGTTCCGGCAGTAATATATCGCCGGAGTGAAGATTCAATTCCTATAACTATAGATGAAGTAACTTTTATTACTGAATATCGCAAAACCATAGGCGAAATTGCCTTCTTCTTACTTGAAGTAGAAGGAAAAGAATACAAAACAGTCATAAAAGAAAAGCAAATTCATCCCGTGTCGCGTCGAGTGACGCACATTGATTTTCAAGAGCTTATTCCAGGGCAATTGATAACCTTTGAGATACCCGTAAAATATACGGGTGATGCCAAAGGACTGAAAGAAGGCGGGAATCTGGAAATACTGGTACGCAAACTGGAAATAACCTGTAAACCGGAAGATATTCCCGAGAAACTACTATTGGATTTATCCCCACTGGGAGTAGGACAATCAATTCATTTCAGTGATCTGAAACTGGAAAACATTCATTCACAATTACCTGGCAACACCGTACTGGCACAGGTTAAGGGTTCCAGGGTAGGCAAATAGTTTTTAAATGAAGCTGGTTGTGGGACTGGGGAATCCGGGTTTTAAGTATGCGAGGAACCGGCATAATATCGGGTTTATGGTACTTGATCATCTGGCAGTAGAGGGGAGAAAATCTTTCTCCAGCAAAACGCATTATGAGTATGTGGCAGAGAAGAGCTATGTTCTTATCAAGCCGCGCACTTATATGAATCGGAGTGGTCTGGCAGTAACATCTATACTCAGCAGTTATCGCATAACAGAGATATTAGTGATCTCTGATGATACCAGCATACCTTTGGGAACAATGCGCTTTCGTCACAAGGGTAGCGCTGGCGGGCATAATGGTTTGAAATCGATAAGCACTTATCTGGGGACTGATGAATATAAAAGATTCCGGATAGGAGTGGGATTACCAGAGACAGAGATGGACCTGGCAGATTATGTATTAAGTAATTTTAGCGCAGCAGAGGAAAAGACTCTGGAAAAAACAGTTCAGTTTGCCTCGGAACTTCTGGGAAAATACCTGGAAGAAGATTTTGAGGCGATGCTGAATCATTACAGTAGAAATAAAAGCACCTATTCTGAGGGCTAAGCGCCTTCAGGATCTAAGTCCAAAGGAGGTTCATATATGAACAAGTATGAAAGTATGATCGTGATATCATCACAGTTGCCGGAAAGCGATGCTGCTCAGGAAAACCTGAAAGTAACAGCATTGATCAAGGAGCTGGGTGGTGAAATGATCGAGACTGACGAGTGGGGAAAAAGAATCTTAAGCTATGAAATTCAGAAAATGAAAGATGCTTATTACTTCATAAATTATTTCACCCTTCCAGCCGAGAAAGTTTCTGAACTCGATCGTTATTACCGTCTTGATGAATATATCATTCGTCATAACATTATCCGAAAATAAGACGGGAGGTAATTATGTCAAAGCAACTCAGGTTTCCTAGAATTAACACTATAGTAATAAGTGGTCGTTTGACCCGTGACGTAGATCTTCGTTACACTGCATCCGGAACACCGGTGGCAAAACTGGCAATCGCCTTTGACCGGCGGTACCAGAAAGACGGAAATTGGGAAACAGAGACAAGCTACATTGATGTAGTGGTCTGGGAAGATAAAGCGACCTCGTGTGCTGAGAATCTGACCAAGGGCAGTGCCATACTGGTGGAAGGCAGATTACAGACGAGAAGCTATACCAATAATGAAGGGCGCAATATCAAGATCACAGAGATCCAGGCGAGTCGAGTAAATTATCTGGAATGGAATGACAGCAATCAGGAAAAGCAAAGTTCAGATGATAAATTCGAGACCAGCTCGGATCCCGGCAATACAGCTCCGGCAATGAATACGGAGTTTATGGGTGACAGTGGAGCATCAACAGAAGATGATGTTCCCTTCTAAAAACACAGGAGATATTTAAACATGTTTGAAAAAGATGAAGTAGTTAAAATGGAATCAGTAAATACTGATAAGAATATTGATAACGGCGAACGTGGAGCCTACGAAGATAGAGAAGGCGGACGCCCGCCATTTCGTCGCTCAGGTCGTCCAGCCGTTAATCGTCGCGGAGGCGAGAAAAGAAAGTTCTTTATGAAGAAGAAGATATGTTTTTTCTGCAAGAACAAGGAATCCGTATTAGACTATAAAGACGTGAATCTAATGAAGCGTTTCATAGCCGAAAGCGGGAAAATCGTACCGCGCAGATTTTCGGGCACCTGTGCCAAGCATCAGAGAAAGCTTTCCACAGAAATTAAGAAAGCCCGTCAAATGGCGCTGATACCCTATACAGACAGATAGTGTATTTTTCTGCTATACTGGCAGGTTTCTTTGCCGGCTTTTCCCCGTTCTGGGGTATGTTCATTATAATAGCATACGGATTCAGATATTTTCAGAAGCACAATCTGAAATATGCAGGCAGTTTTATGGCAGCCGCTGCCCTCAGCGCTTACCTGCTGAACAGCCAGCAATATGTGTTGCCATTATTTGATGCCTTTCTGGGGGTAGGACTGGTAGCGCTGGTTTTTTTTCAAACTCTTGAAAAGGACAATGACGCCAGCCAGGCCTTGATCAGAAGCGCAGGAATTGCTTTGAGTTATGGTGTATTGCGGAATCTTCTTTTCCGGCAGCTATTGCTGGAGCAGATCCGAAAAAACAGTCAGTTGACTGCAGAGCTAACAACGGAGTTATTCGCAGATAATGCGGAATTACTGCAGCTTGCCCAGCAATCGGTGGCTACAAGTGAAAGTTTTTTTAACTCCTACTGGGCAGCGATCTGGTATTTAGTAATCATAACGGCTCTCTTTCTGGGTATGGTCTGGCTTTCACAGCGGGAAATGGAAAGTTTTAAGATTTCAGAACTAATCCTGCCCTACTGGTTCGTTTATCCCCTGATCATCTCGATGGTTTTCTTTTTATTGCCGGCTTTGAGAGTTATAGGCGGTAATATGCTGCTGATGATAATGCCGTTATTCCTGATCCAGGGAATTGCCGTGAGTGTTTATTATCTAAAAAATGTTGTACATAACAGGAATACGCTCTGGATTATGGTGCTTCTGGCGATATTTCTGAATTATCTGTATCTAATATTAATGGTGATCCTGGGAATCAGCGAGCTATGGCTGCAATACCGGGAGAATCACCGGAAGAAAATAAAATCAATGTTCAATGAAAAAAATTGAATATCGGAGGAATATATGAAAGTAATTCTTATTCAAGATATAAACAGAAAAGGTAAAGCCGGAGAAGTAATAAATGTTGCTGACGGTTATGCCAGAAATTATCTGTTACCTCGTAATATAGCCATAATAGCCAATACATACAATCTTTCCAAGATTGAGAGCATCCAGAGTGAAGCCGAGATGGCGCGTCTTGAACTGGAAAATAAGTATAAGGCCCTGGCATTGCAGGTTAGTGGAATTTCCCTGCATTTCACCCGTAAAGCTGATGAAAATGACCATTTATTCGGGTCTGTATCTGAAATTGATATTATCGAAGCTCTTGCCGAAAAAGAAATTGAAGTTCACAAGTCGTTTGTCAAAATGGAAAACCACTTGAAGAATTTAGGTGAATTTCAGGTAGAAATCAATTTTCCCGGCGAGATTAATGCATCACTCAAGGTGAGTATCGGTAAGGAATAATTCTGGAGGATATTGTGAAAAAAATCCTGAAAACCGTTGTGACCGTAATTGGCTGGTTAGTGCTTTTATTTGCCTTTTCAGCCATAGGTTTTGCCACAGATAACCCGAAACTGGGTGTTCCACTCTATATACTGTTCTTTCTTCTAGTTTTTGGCGGAGTATATTACTATGTCATGCGTCAAAGACACAGTTCGGACAATGTAAGCAAAACCAATCCTCTTTTCAGCAAAATCCTGGGAGTCATTTCTCTACTGGGAGCATTATTGATGCCCTATTTCATTTTTGCTGAAATTAATCTTCCAATAATGGCATCAATAGTAATGCTACTTGTTACTGCCGTGATGATTGTTATCGGCTTATTCTCAATAAGGTTCATCAATCGTGCCGGTGATCAAATACTCAAAAAGCTGATCGGCTACCTGGTTCTTATCGCACTTGCTTCGGTTCCGGCGATTGCTGCCATTAGCTATTTTTTGCGGTATTTTAATCGTGCTTATGATGCCCTGGGAACAACCTACTGGTGTACGGTTGTGGTAGCGATATTGTCCTGGTGGGGATTATCTCTGGTGGGCAAAAAGAAGTAATGGGCTGGAAAGCTGTTGGTGGGTTCATCTCGGAAGCTGTACTTCATATTGCGGGACAGAAGCTGCATGATTACACGCTAGTAAGGTTGCGCTGGCAGGAGGTGGTTGGTGCGACCGTAGCGAGAAATGCATCACCCAGAAAACTCGAGAACGGTATTTTAAAGGTCGGGGTCAAAAACAGCATCTGGCTGCAGGAGATGATCTTGTATAAATACAAAATAATTTCCTCTTACAAGCGCTATGGCCTGCCGATCAAGGATATAATTTTTTTTCTCAATACAACAAATAATGAACAGGGGAACGTTCGCTAACGTTTCCCTGGATATTGAGTAATTTATGGTTAAGATTGCACCATCTATATTATCAGCAGATTTCATGAATCTGGAGCAGGATCTGCAAAGAGCTGTTCTGGGAGGAGCAGATATTCTGCATCTGGACGTTATGGATGGACATTTCGTGCCGAACCTGACATTTGGCTATCCGCTGATACGGCAGCTCAGAAAGTGCTTTTCAATCCCGCTTGATGCTCATCTGATGATCACTAATCCCGAAGAATATATTGACATTCTGGCTGATATTGGAGTTGATTATATTTCCATACATCAGGAAACAGTTTTGCATCTGCACCGTTATATCCAGAAAATCAAGGAATACGGGATAAAAGCAGGAATTGCCTTAAATCCGGCAACTCCGGTAGAGACAATTTTTCCGCTAATCAATGATCTTGATTTTGTTTTGATCATGAGTGTAAATCCAGGATTTGGGGGGCAGAAGTTTCTACCTCTGGCGCAGGACAAGATCAGGGCTTTGCGACGAAAAGCTCAAGAGAAAAACGTCTCCCTGCAGATTGAAGTTGACGGCGGTGTAACCCGGGATAATGCGCGCCAGTTAGTTCAGGCTGGTGCCGATATATTAGTTGCCGGTTCCTATATTTTTCACAGTACCGACTATGCAGAAAGCATAAACAATCTAAGATAGCAGGAAAATCATGTTTAACAGCTTACAGGAGAAATTTGACGGTATTTTCCGCAAACTGAAGGGACGGGGAAAACTATCCGAAGATAATATCAGCGAAGCGATGCGCGAAATCAAACGTGCTCTACTGGAAGCGGATGTTAACTTTAAGATAGTAAAGAATTTCGTGCAGCAGGTTTCCGAAAAAGCTGTCGGACAGGAAGTGATGAAAAGTCTCACTCCCGGTCACCAGGTTGTAAAGATTGTGCATGAACAGTTAATTGCCCTGATGGACACGGGTAATTTTAAACTGTCTATGGATAGCAACAGAATTAATACTATAATTATGGTTGGCTTGCAGGGTTCCGGCAAAACCACGACAACGGCAAAGCTGGCAAGTCTTGCCCGTAAGAAGTTTACGGGAATCAGACCGCTGCTGGTAGCTTGTGATATTTACCGACCGGCAGCGATAGAACAATTGCGGGTTCTGGGCAAACAACTGGATATACCCATATTTACGGATAGTTCCCGAAATGTGGCAAAAATCGCCAGTAAAGCGCTAAAATTTGCTGAAAAGGAAAACCTTAACCTCTTAATATTTGATACTGCCGGAAGGCTGCATATAGATGAAAAACTTATGCAGGAATTACGGGAAGTAAAAAAAGTTGTGCAACCGGATTACATACTATTCGTTGCGGATGCAATGACCGGTCAGGATGCCGTAAACGTGGCGCGTGAGTTTAATGATCAACTGGAATTCTCCGGAGTAATACTAACAAAAATGGATAGCGACGCCCGTGGTGGTGCTGCTCTTTCCATCAAAGCTGTTACCGGTAAACCGGTTACTTATGTGGGAATGGGTGAAAAGATCAGTGATCTGGAAGAATTTCATTCAGATCGTATGGCTTCCAGAATACTGGGAATGGGCGATATACTTACGCTGATCGAAAAAGCGGAAAAAAGCATTGATGAAGAAGAAGCTCAGAAACTGGCAGATAAGATGCGTAAAAACCAGTTTACATTTACTGATTTTCTTAACCAGCTTGCCCAATTGAAAAAAATGGGTTCTATGGAGCAACTGCTGGGTATGATGCCGGGAATGAACAGTAAAGCAATGAAAAATATCAATGTTGATGAAAAGGAAATGAAGCACATTGAGGCTATCATTCTATCCATGACAGCGCGGGAACGTGAAAAACCGACCCTGATCAATGGCAGCCGCCGTAAAAGAATTGCCCAGGGTAGTGGAACCAGTGTGCAGCAGGTAAACCGTCTCCTCAAACAATTTGAGCAGATGAAGTTGATGATGAAGAAATTTAATAACCCTAAGTTTTTGAAAAGTGGTGCTTTCCCCTTTTAGTTTTTACTTGACGGAAAAGGTGCTTGAAAAAAAATATCTTAATATTTCTGATATGGAAAAAGGAGTTTATATGGTAAAACTGAGACTGAAAAGAATGGGCACGATAGATAAGCCCTTTTATCGTATAGTAGCAGTGGATTCAAGGAAGAAAAGGGATGGAGCCTACCTGGAAAATATTGGCTATTACGATCCCAAAACTGATCCGCTGACACTTAAAATAGAGTCGGATAGAGCTCTTTACTGGCTTGGCGTTGGCGCTCAGCCTTCAGATACTGTACGTTCACTACTGCGGAAAGCAGGAGTGCTGCAAAAATGGCATACAATGAAATTCACCGCAAAAGCGGAAGAGGAAACGGTTCCGGTAGCTGTTGAAATCAGCGAAACTGAAACTGCTGAAATTATCCCTGAAGAAGGAGCCGAATATGAAAGAGTTGATTGAATTCGTAGTTAAAGCTCTTGTGGATGATCCGGCTACTATCGAAGTTACTGAAGTCGTCGGAGATAAAGTAACTATTTTCGAACTTAGAGCTGATAAAGCTGATATTGGTAAAATAATTGGAAAAAAGGGACGTACAGCCGGTGCAATCCGGACTATTCTCAATGCCGTCTCTGCCAGACAGGGTAAAAGGGCTGTTCTCGAAATAATTGAATAAATGACCATAAAAGACCTGATTCCGATAGGGAAACTGGGTATTCCACAGAAAGATAATCCGGATTTCCTGCTTTTTAAGCCTGATCGGAATTTTCTGCCCTTTTATTTTAGTAAGAAAGAATTTTTTTTGATCTTTGCAGATTATAGAGTGCGTTTTGTGACCATAGATTGTATCAGAGAGGATAAAAATATCTGGTTAAGCCTGGTGGAAACAGATGTGACTGACGAAGTCAGAGAAGCCCGTAAGGTTTCCGTGTGCCTGCCGGCTGAAGATATTGAGCAACTGCACAGCCAGTATGAAGATGATTATATCATTGGACTTACGGCAGTGTTTAATGATGCTGTTCTGGGGAAAATAACTGATGTACAATGCTTTGGAGCAACGGATCTTATTGTGGTGGAAACTGCCGACGGACGGGAAGTAATGATCCCGGACGTTGAACAGTATGTTGTTTCCCTTGATAAAAAGGCAGGATGCATCGTTTTCCGGAATATCGAGGATTTACTCAACTTATGATCATTAATGTGATTACTCTGTTTCCGGAAGCATTCACTTCCTTTCTGGAAGTTAGCATTGTCAGCCGTGCCCGTAAAAAAGGCGCAATTGAAATCAATTTCGTTAATCTTCGTGATTTCGGTATGGGCAATTACCATCAGGTTGACGATTATCCTTATGGTGGTGGTGCCGGGATGGTGCTTAGACCAGAACCAATTCTGGCCGCGTTGAAAAGCCTGCATTTCCAGGAAAAGGAAATACCGGTGATTTTCTTTACGCCACAAGCACCCTTGCTCAAACAGACCCATATTAACCGTCTCTGTCAGATTGAGGAAATCATCATCATCTGCGGACATTATAAAGGGATAGATCAACGCATCAGAGATGCCTTTGTTACCGAAGAATTTTCCATCGGAGATTATGTGCTTTCCGGAGGAGAATTACCGGCCATGGTACTGATTGATGCTGTTGCCCGGCTGCAGGATGAAGTTCTGGGCGATATGGAATCCGCCTTGACGGATTCTCACCAGGATGGTCTGCTCGGATGCCCCCAATATACGCGTCCATCCGAATTCGAGGGTTTACCGGTACCGCAAGTTCTACTTAATGGTAATCATAAATTAATAGCAGCCTGGCGGGAAAACAAAGCCTGGGAATTGACCAGAAGAATCAGACCTGATCTGCTCGATGAAGAATAATATTTATCTGGCACTGATACATTATCCTGTTTATAATAAATTCAGGGAGACCGTGAATACTTCCATCACGAATCTGGACATACACGATATTGCCCGGACTTGCCTTACTTTCGGGATCAGAAAATATTTTTTGGTCACTCCGCTTGCCAGCCAGCAGGAAATGCTTAATCGCATTCTGGCTTTCTGGAATACGGAGGCTGCCATAAAATATAATCCTGACCGCAACCAGGCATTAGCGGGAATTGCATATTCACCCTCTCTGACTGAAACAAAGAAAACGATATTTTCACAGGAAAAGCTCGATCCTGTTGTAGTCAGCACGACTGCTGTAATCAGGGATGATCAAACCAGTTTTGCCCATCTCAAAAAAGAGTTAATTACGTCTGAAAGACCCTGTCTGATCTTATTCGGGACGGGGAACGGACTTACTGAAGAAATACTGACCGAAAGTGATTATATTCTGGAGCCAATACAAGGGATTTCTAATTATAATCACCTCTCAGTCAGAAGTGCTGCTGCTATTATTCTGGATCGGTTACTTTCCGAAAAATAAAGGAGGTAACATGAATATCATTCATGAAGCTACTGCGGATCAATTGCAAACCGAACATCCTGAATTCCGGGTTGGTGATACCATTAAGGTGCATTATCTCATCAAGGAAGGCGCCAAGGAGAGAATCCAGGTTTTTCAAGGGATTGTGATCCAGAGAAGAGGAGAGAAAATCTCCCATACATTTACAGTGCGTAAAATTTCAGGAGGCATTGCTGTTGAAAGAATTTTTCCATTTCATTCTCCTCACATCAGCAAGATCGAAGTCGTCCGCATGGGTCGTGTACGCCGCGCTAAACTCTTCTACCTAAGAAGAGTGAAAGGTAAAGCTGCCCGTGTTAAAGAGAAAAAACGCTACTAATCCATAGAAAGGGAGCTTCCGGCTCCCTTTTTTATTTAACCGGAGGATATTTTGAAAAATACTCTACTCATTATATGCTGCCTGCTGCTGCTGGTTCCGGCGTATCCTGTTTCCAGTCAGCAAAATAAGAATAATATCGCCTTTCTCGATGAACTTGATCAGAATATTATCAGTACCATTGATCTGCTGAGTGTTTTTAATAATATAGCAAAAAATATGGATGCTTCTATCAAGGATGCCGATAAATTCAGTAAATATCTACTTGACTTGACTATGGAATGCTCTGCCATGCGTAGTATCATAGCCCAGACGCAGGACTGCAATGATAAAGAAAGGGAAATTGCCATCAGGCTGGTTTTCGACTATATTAAACCTCACGAAATTGAACTCAATGATCTGGTTAACGGCGGAGTTGATGAAATTAACCGGAAATACCTTACTGACCTTGAGATAACCTACCAGGAAAAGATAAACAAGCTGCGTAACAGCCTCCTGGAAGAGGAAAAGATCATTCAACAAAAGCACATGATCACTTCGCGCTATATTGCTCTGCATAACCGCCACTTTATTTATCATCTGATCCTGGATTTCATTGAAAACCAGCAATATCTATCCCGCACCAACCGGCAGTATCTCATTGATCTCATAAAAGCCGTGGAAGAAGGTATCAGCCAGTCCTTAAAATAGAAATATGGATACTGTCAGTTAATTCCAGATCATTAGCAGGAACAGGGAAGGTTTTAACCCACTTTGTGCAATAGGATTTCACAAATAGCCACATGTCACTGGCACAGAGAAGTTAGAACCATACGACTCTTCGCAAAAGCCTAACCTGGACAAGCCAGAACCAAAAAAGAAGAATTTGAACCGCGGAAAGCGCGGAAGGAAGAGAAGAAGGATTACCACGAATGAAATATTCTGCCAAAAAATGACAGAATATCAGTGGTAAGGTGCTGCTGCACAAAACGGATTTATACTAATTAAATAATTAACCCCGGAGGAACATCCGGGGTTAATTATTTTTTGAGAGAAATTTCGTATCTATACTTTTCCACTCATCACGTCAGCTTCGTTGCATTTACAGATATTAGCGAATTCGTAGCGAGGCATCCAGGTGTTACCCTTGGAAAGTCTCTTCCGAACAAGTTTAATTCTTTTAATCTCTGTATTACACTTAGGGCAGATAACTTTTCCCTCAGTACTGAGCTCATGCGCCAGTTTTGCTGCAAATGATCTTCCTTTTGCCATACGCCACTCCTTATATTATACGCGTTCTATGTATTCGCCATTACGGGTATCGATCTTAACCTGGTCACCAACTTCAATAAAGAAAGGAACAGTAATCGATAAACCCCGATCAGTAGTTGCTTTTTTACCACTAACAGATGCGGAATTGCCCTTGACGTTGGGTTCGCATTCCGCAACTTCCTGAATGACAACCGTTGGAAGCTCAATGCCCAATATCTGACCATCAGGATCAAGCTTCATCGCCACTTCCATATTTTCGATAAGGAAATATTCCAGATCACCGATTACTTCAGCGGGAACGTTGATCTGTTCATAGGTTACCGCATCCATAAAGACAAAAAAAGTGCCATCGGAATAGAGGTATTCCTTTTTATGTTTTTCAACTCTAACTTCCTCCAGTTTCTCGCTGGTGCGGAAGGTATTGTCAATAACTTTTCCGGTTTTGATATTTTTTAGCTTTGTTCTCACGAAAGCTGCGCCTTTTCCCGGCTTGACATGCAGAAACTCAACGATCTCATAAAGATCATTCTTATAATTGAGGATCATGCCATTTCTAATATCTGATGTCGTTGCCATTCACTCTCCTTAATCTATCATCACTGATTCTTTCAGTGAACATCCAAAAAATTATTACACCCGGTATATGGCAAGCTAAATTTATTCCTGACAGGTTTATAGCAGTAAAAAGAGGCTATGTTTCCCGAAAATGAAACCTCAGATTAAGGCTCAGAGCGCTCTGCTTATATTTACAGGCATTCATTAGAAAAGTATCAGTTTTTCCCGACTCATCACTTAGATAATGATTCCGGTCGATGTTATTTAACTTGGTGAGGCAGCTTTCAAATCTCATCTCCAGGAAAAGCTGCCGGTAAGTAATACCCAAAGATGAATAGATGCTGACACCAAAATTATCCAGATTTGAAACATTCAAGGTTCCTGTATCCCTAAAACATTCGTTGCCGTTTTCCAGCTCTGCCGTGTAATCCCAATAAACTTTACCTGAAAGGAAAACATGCAGCTGCGGACCAAATGAAAGGTAAGGAACAACTTCCGTATCTTTGGCAAAGTCATATCTCAGCAGCAGAGGGAATTCCAGATATTGCAGTTTTGTGTTTAAGGTCAGGTTATTATCAAGATCAGGGATATTTTTGCGAAGAGGGACAAAATTTCTGATCTCAAGTATAGCATTATAGTAATGATATTTTAAACCAGGCCGCAGCCAAAGCCGTTTCCAGATCCTCAGACTTAAAAACCAGCTTCCTTTTATTCCGGGACTTTCTTCAAGAGATGCATCTTCACTATCAGTTAACAGCAATTTTCCGATGGCATCTTCCCAGATATTGCGGTCCTGGAAAAATAAACCGTAATCAGCGCCAAAAGTTACGCCAGTAAAAGCATTTTCAAATCCCAGCATCCTTTCATAAAACCAGAGGAAGAATTCAAAATTATAATCAAAATCATCAGGTTCTTTATCTTCATCATAATAATCCCAGTTTATTCCGGGAGCATAAATATCCGCAAAACCGGGATATTTCCCCGGTACTCGCTGCGGATTATTTGTAAAAACCCGGGCTGACGCCGTATTTACTGTTATAATCACTATGATAATAAATATAGATTTATTCATTGATATTCCGACTCCACAAGGATAAAATACCTGCTATAACGTAATTGACAAGTATAATGCAGATCTTAACAGCAATTTAAGGTGGCAGGATATTTAGAAACCCAGAAAATTCTCAAATATCCGACGGTTCTGTTCCATCACTCTATGATTTGGGACGGGATCAAAGAAAAACTCCTTCAGATGTGGTTTCTCGCGAATGCGCCGTTCCCAGGAAGCCAGTCCGTCAAAATAACTGAGTTCCGGGTGGAACTGTAATCCCCATACAGGCTTGCCCTGATATTGAAAGCCCTGGATGCAGCCTTCATCATCGCTGGCAATGATCTCAAAATCTTCTGAAAGATTGCATACTTCATCAATATGCGCTTCCATAGCATATAAATCAGACAGTCCCTGAAATATTCTGTTATCACAAATCCTGATCTTTCGGAATCCATACTGCGCTCGCACGGCTTTGCGAACAACACTGCTGCCACCTAAAAAACGTGCCAGTACCTGATGTCCATAGCATAATCCCAGAACAGCTTTGTTATTACTTATGAAATGATGAAGCAACGAAAATATCTTTTCATCCCATTCACTTCCCTCCACGGCAGAGAGACTGGAACCACCGATGATCAGGTGAGTAAAATCTTCTGCGTCATCGAAGTAATCGGTCAAATAGCGGATAGTTATCTTCACCTTCGGGTATATTCTATCCCGGATCAGCTCATCAAAGCGCTGACGGGCTTCTTCAGTCAATATCGTATTCAATACTAACAGCATAATAACTCCTAAATTTCCAAATTTTACATCAGGGAACTAAAGTCAAGTTCTCTTTTATTATTCTTGTTCGTTTAAATAGGAAGACTGTTCAACATCAGGCTCTCTTTTCAATAACTTATACTGAATAAAATAAATAATACTGCACCGGTTAACGTTTTTTTGACAGAAAAGGCTTAAGTTGGTTTAGTTATAGAGCATTAAGTGAAGTGTCTCTGGTCTTCTATTTTTCTTTTCCCCATAGGGGATATTTAATTGAAGAAAATGACAAAAGAATTCCCCCCCCATCGACCGGCTCCGCCGGTCGATGGGGGGAAGATTAAAATCTTTTTCTACAAATAAATAAGCCCTACGGACTAATGAATATTCCCTCAACTTTCTCAGTAAAAAATTAGTTTGTCAATTCTGCTAATCTGAGAATTAGTTAAATAATGTGCACTTTTTCATAAAAAGTTACCAGATATTCAAACCTGATAAGGTTTTAGATTGAACAGTCACTAAATAGGAGACTGTTCGGTTTCATGGTACACCCTCAAAAAACTTAGCTTTCAAGAAGCTGAGAATATGAACCGGATTTATTTACCCTGACATATTTATAAGGTATCTCTCAAAGACAATAATTTCTCTATACCGGAATACTATCACCTCGTAGCTGCCCACATCACGTGATAACATTATTTTGTTATCACGTGATGTGGGCAGCTACGGGGTGATAGTAATTTACCTGAAAGATATTTGGATAGAGAAAATATGGTTAATTATTACTTGAATTTACTTTAATACTTTCCCTGATAGAGCAAGATTAATGAATTTAATTATAAAATTCATCTGACGTTATATGCTTTATACCAAGTAATTTATGTCAATTCAGCAATTTGACTTGAAATATGCCTGGCGGTTCACAATTTTGCCGAAACAAAATCCAACTTACGGTTTTTCAATTGTTTATAATGAACAGTGTCTTAAATAGAGCAGGTCAAACCTTCCTGTTTGACTAAAAGGAGTTTAATCCGGAAAGAATAAACCACATAACAAGATATTGAATCAGTTATGTTCTGTAAAAGAGTGAACTGTGATTCGTAATTGGGAAAATGAGAAAAAGAAAAGCGGTCGGAAGACCGCTTTTCTGATAATCATTAAACCAAAGTGCCCAGATATTCCTGGGTCATCTGTTTTGCTTTAATATGATCCGGGATATAATCCGGAAGGATCAACGGGGAAATACGTTTTTTATCAATGCCGAGTTTCTCAACTTCTTTGCTGTAATCATCCAGATGCTTCAGGGTTAATTTACCCAGTTCAATACCTGCCAGCACTTTTTCGGCAGCATTGATGCCTGCTCTTCTGCCAAATACAATGATATCAAGCTGGGAATTACCCATCAGTCTGTTTCTGCCATGCACACCACCGGATGCTTCACCGGCAACGTAAAGTCCGGGAATGGTAGTTTCTGCTTTGGCATTAATTTCCAGGCCGCCATTCTGATAATGCAGAGTAGGGAAGACCAGCATAGGATATTTTCTGATGTCAATATCAAAGCGCTGGTACTGCCGCAGCATTGCCGGAAGATTTTTTTCAATAGTTCCTTCTCCCATAATCTGGTCGATAAGAGGACTGTCCAGCCAGATGCCTTTCAAACCTGATGGAGTGCTTACACCTCTGCCCTCTTCGCATTCGCGGATAAATGAGGAAGCTTCCACGTCACGCGGTTCCAGCGGATAAACGAAAAGTTCGCCATCATGATTTATCGGCTGCGCTCCCAGTGACCTGACTTTTTCGGTACAAAGGAAACCTACTATTTGTTCCGGAAATACTGCTCCCGTTGGATGATACTGCACGGAATCCATAAAAAGCATATTAGCTCCGGCACGATAGCCGATGACCAGTCCATCTCCGGTAGCACCGTAATGATTGGTAGTTTCGAAGTTGCGGATATGCAGTCTGCCGAAACCACCAGTGGCAATGATCACAGTTTTGGCTTTGATAATGAAATATTCCTTGAGCTCAATATGATAAATTATAGCTCCTGCCACCTGACCCTTATCGTCCATGATTAGATCGGTTGCAGATACATATTCCAGATATTTAATATCGCCGCCATTACTGTATAATTCATCTCTAAGCACGCGGCAGATACCGGCACCGGTATAATCACGGGTGGAATGCATACGGTTACGGCAGGTGCCGCCGCCGGATTTCACCATCATCGAGCCGTCTTCGTTCTTATCAAACATCACGCCCAGATCTTCCAGCCATTTAATGGATTTTGGGGCATCCATCACCAGTGCTTCCACCAGGTCTTTCTTATTATCAAAATGCCCGCCGCCAATCACGTCGAGGTAATGCAAAGTAGGGCTGTCATCTGACTGATCTGCAGCCTGAATGCCACCCTGAGCCATCATGGAATTGGAATCGCCTAATCTCAACTTGGTAACAAGCAAAGTTTTTACGCCGCGTTTGCCAGCTTCCAGAGCTGCTGCCAGTCCTGCTGAACCAGCTCCGATCACCAGCACATCAACTTCGTAATCAACTTTACTAAGATCCAGATCGCTGGATTTATAGCGGGGATATGATTCCATGATATCCACCACTTCATTAGTGATCATTTCGCCTTTATTGGGTCCAATACGTAGTTCTTTGCGCGCGTCTTTTTTATAATCCGGATGATAGGTTGTTAATATATGTTCCCTTTCGTCTTCTGTCATGGAAGGAAAAACCTGCTTACCCATTTTCTTGGCTATTGCCAGTCTTTGTGGCCGAGTTGCTTCCACTTTTCTGATTGATTCCATCATATAATCTGGATACATTTTTCTCCCCCTTATTTGATTTTGATCTGGCGGGAATAATATTTTGTTACCAGATCATCATGTCCCATGTTATTCAGTTCAGCAATTTCCGCATCAAATTTTCCGTCATCAATTTCTTTGAGACGGTTTTCCAGTTCCGGGCTGCGCAATGCCAGGTATTTGCCATATAACCTTTGTGCCAGAGTAGCGGCATTAAACTGGACAATATCTGCAGGACAGCGCAAAGCACAAAGTCCACAGCGGATGCAGTCAAAAGAAGTATCTGCCGCGGCAGCAATATCACCACGTTTCAATTGCTGAATATAATCCATCACCTTGATATCCTGGGGACATGCTTTCGTGCAGGTATTGCAGGCAACGCAACGGAAAATAGTCGGGAAAAGTTCCTTGAATGTATCAATATTAGGTTCCAGATTTTTCAGATCATACTGCGGTTTTTCAGAAGGTACAAAAGGAATCTGCACCAGTGACATACCATCAGTAACCACCGTCTGGCAGGCAAGACCGCCTTTCAGCTTGTAATCGCCCTTTTCACGGTAAACAGTAGCGCAAGCGCCACAAAAGCCTTCCCGGCAACCAATACCCTTTTTTAGCTGAAAACCTGCATATTCCCATGCCATGATGATCGTGGAACCTTCCGGTACCTGCTGAGGTTCGCCCATTATATAAACTGTAACCATCTTTTTCTCTATTGACATTATATAAGTCCTCCTTAGATAAATACTTTCTTATTTAAAAGCGGCATAGGATCCACCTTGTTCTTTTCAAAGCCATAAGTTGCAGCATCCAGCCCGAAAGCAATTGCCATTAATTGCGTGAAATATAACACCGGTATTGGTTCAAAACCGGGATTTGTTTCCTGGAGCAGTGCCTGGCGGCTATCGAGATTAAAGGCGCATAGCGGACAGCTCGTTACAATGACATCTGCTTTTTCCTGCTGCGCATTATCCAGAATCCGGCGCGTAAGTTTAATGACCGTATCCTGCTTATTTACCGTGAGATAACTGCCGCAGCACTGGTTTTTGGCATGCCAGCTGACAGGTTCTGCACCCAGCGAGCTGATTAAATTTTCAAATATCGTTGGCTCTTCGGCATCATCAATGCCCACTTCTTTTGGTCTGATGAGCATGCAGCCATAATAGGGTGCCACCTTCAAACCAGCCAGCGAAGTATTAACCGACTCACTGATTTTGTCGAAACCGTATTCCTTGAGCAGTTCCAGAAAATGCACGATATCCACGCTGCCGTCATATTTGGCTTCTTCCAGATACATGAAATCATTCAAGGTCGCCAGGTCTTCAGAATTTTCTCGCACTTTGAGGTTCGTTCTTTTAAAAGTGTTCATACACATCGAGCACAAAACGAGCAAGCGCTTATCTTCATCTGCCAGACCACTGGTTTTCATATCGGATAATCTCATCAGATTGCGAACCGGTGCCAGGTGATGCATCAGATCATCTTTTGTCAGCGATGACACCACGCCGCAGCAGTTCCAGCGCGGCAGCTCCACCAGTTCAATATCCAGAGCTTTTCCGGCTGCAATTGCCGATTTCTCAAAACCACTGGCATACGTCTTTAATGAGCAACCAGGGAAATATGGTATTTTCACTTTAAGCTCTCCTTATATATATCATTATAATTTTCGCTTATCAGACCTAAGAGCTAAGCTTGCGTAAAGCAGCAATCAGCGCGATCTGGGGTAATTCCTTGATTTCTTCGCGGGATATTTTGCCTATATCAAGCTGGTCAATTTCATTACGCAGCCGTATCTGGCGCAGGGCTTCCGCAATTTTGGAAACATCCAGTTTGCGGGGGCAACGCACGGTGCAGGTATTACAGGTGGCGCAGATCCACATGGTTTCCGATTCCAGAACATCTTCCTGACCCAGCATCACTTTACGCATTAATTCTGCCGGGGTGATATCCATATCTTCCACGAAAGGGCAACCACCCGAACAGGTGCCACACTGGTCGCATTTTGCCGTATTCTGTCCGCATAGGTCTTCCACAAGTTTCTGAAATGCCTGGGTTTTATCATCTAATTTTATTTTCTTTGCCATGATTTCCTCTTAAATATCCTTTCTCTGCTGCTCAGTTATTCTGGTAAACTGCTTCACCTGTGCACCCAGTCCATTGACCAGGGTGGTGAATTTCACCAGGTCGCCAGCCGTGAATTCTTCAAAGTAGATGCGTTTGCCTTCAATTCCTTCGTTTTCCAGAATTGCAGCAGCAGCGGCTATCGATTTTTCCGCTACTTCTCTACTCCACGGAAATTGGGAACTTGCTGCGGGACAATCACCCAGAACTACTGCATCCGCGCCCATTTTGACTGCATGCACAATCAGATTCGTGGTAATTCTCGCCGAACTGGGCACTCTGATGATACGTGCATCAATGTCATATTTCATCTTTCTGATACCCAGTGCATCTGCTACCCGGTAAGTACATGTGTTATCAGCAAAAATCACTAAGCGGTTTTCCTCGGGATTTTTCTCTTCCAGAATGCCGTCAACCGTACGGTACATCTGCAAATTAGTGCTGTTATGAAAATCAAGTGCTTCCACAGGGCAGGCGGCTATGCAGGCCCCACAACCGATGCAGAGTGCTTCCACAACTTCCGCTTTGCCGTCTTTCATCACTATGGCATTTTTCGGACAGGCATTAATGCATTTCTGGCAGCCATCGCAAATATCCGTATGCACAAAAGCGAGCTGAGGATCAACATCAAATTCCTTCTGCGCCAAAGTTACCATCACCCGCGCTGCTGCAGCGCTGGCCTGCGCAACTGTATCGGGAATATCCTTTGGTCCCTGGGCTGTGCCGCAAATGAAAACACCTTCAATATTGGTATCAACCGGCTTATATTTTGGATGCGCTTCCTGCAGAAAACCATCGGAACTTTTCGTCAGCTTCAGAAAGTTAACGATCTTTTCCGTGGAATCATTTGGTTTCAAGCCCATTGCCAGCACAACCAGATCAAATTCACTTTCTATTATCTGTCGGGAAAGCGTATCTTCCGCTTTTAATACTACTTTCTTATTTTCGTGATTTTCATATAATTCCGCAGCCTTACCGCGGATAAATTTTATGCCTAAATCCTGCGCCCGTTTGTAATATTCCTCAAAACCTTTGCCAAAGGCGCGCAGGTCTGTATAGAAAATGTAAATATCTTTATCTGGTTTTGCCTGTTTCAAGAGTGAAGCCAGCTTCACAGAATACATGCAGCAGACTCTGGAACAGTATTCCCTGCCGATCTGCTCATCACGTGAGCCGACGCACTGGATAAATGCGATTCGTTTACCAACAGGGCGGGGAGGTGGGTTTTCCGTGATATGATCAACGATACGCTCCATTTCCAGTCCCGTTACCACATTCTGGAATTTATCATAACCAAACATAGGTTTTTCTGAGGGTTCAACCGAATCATAACCAGTAGCGACTATAATGCTATCCACGATAAACTGGATTCTTTCGGGTTTTTGACTAAAGTCAATCACCTGCTGAGGACATACTGTTTCGCACTTGTTGCAGGAACCGTCCTTGAAATGCAGACATACCGTATCATCGATCAGATAGTTAAAAGGAATTGCCAAAGCTGCCGGAATATAAATAGCCTTGCGCTGCATGATCCCCTGCTCCCATTTATTGGGTGCACTCACGGGACATTCCTGCACGCATTGTTCGCAGATCAGGCATTGATCCATGTCAATTTCCGGCTTGATGTAACGCGGTTTCTTTTCCACCGTAATGTCAAATAGCAGACGATGCCCCACAGTTCTCACGATCTCCGAATTTGTTAAAAGCGTGATATTAGGATGATCCTGCGCTGCCGCCATCTTTGGTGAAATTATGCAGGCGGAACAGTCTTCCGTAGGAAAAGTTTTGGTCAAAATTGCCATCTTGCCACCGATGGTCGGCTCTTTTTCCACCAGATAAACCTGGTTACCCGTATCCGCCAGATCCAGCGCTGCCTGAATACCCGCAATACCACCACCGATTACCAGTACGCGATTACCCATCTGGATTTTCTTCTTCGCCAGTTCGTAATCTTCCCGCACTTTGTTGACCCCGGCATTGACCAGATCCTTGGCTTTTTCCGTTGCAATTTCCGGCTGATCTTTATGCGCCCAGGAACAATGCTCACGCAGATTCACCAGTTCCAGCACGAAGGGATTCAAGCCTGCTTTCTCCATTGTTCCCTTGAATGTTTTCTCATGAAAATGTGGTGAGCAGGAAGCAATCACGATGCGGTTCAACCCTTTTTCCTTTGCTTCCTCAATGATCATTTTCTGACCAGCACCGGAACACATATTGGAATGGATTTTTACTACATCAACGTCTTCACGGGTTTCCACATATTGCGATACTGCATCCAGGTCGATAGTTTTCGAAATATTACCGCCACACTGGCAAAGAAATACTCCAATCTTTTTTTCGCCCATTTTGTCCTCTATTATATTTAGTTTAATCTTCACTACTGCGAATCACGCTATTTAAAGTTGCAGTATAAATCATAATTCACTATATTGTGTCAAGAATTAATGAATCATTTTCATTAAAAAATCAGGATTCTCAGGATTTAAGATATTAACAGGATTTTCCTTTTGGAGTGCATTAGCTCCCGCTAATGCTCGAAAACGCAGTTTTCGCATATTGCCCCCAAACTTCCCTCAACAGGATAAGGATTCCCAGGATTTAAAACATTATCAGGATTTTTCCAATCTCTTAATCAAATCTGCAATGTGCCGATAACCATAAATAGAATACTTCTCCCTTTTGCTCGATATCACAACCCATTATAAATATTAAATTCTTACAGCCTTTATTCAATTTTCAAAGTAATCCAGTCCTTTGAAATAACTGGTATTCACTGTTTGCGCAGATTTGATTTCTATCGGTTCAGTACTCAAACCAGTCTCATAGATCAAGTCTATTTCATTTCCGGTATTATCCCCGAAAATAAAAGGTTGCTTCCTTTCCCCTGATTAAACTGGTTCTTAAGAAATTCCATAATCACAAAGTTCTCAAATAACTCTCTCCCTTAAAGGATGCAAAAAAGCTTTTCTATGTTCAAGCTCTAATCATCAATTCTGGTCATAGTTTACACTCCTTTCATGCATTTTCGGAATTCAATTCCGAAAATGTAAAGAAGAACCATAAATCCGACACTTTTGACCACTTAAAGTACAGAGAACATAGAGATATCAAGATCAATTACAACAGATCCATATTGAATAAAATAATTGGATATCTATGAAAGTGGTACTTACAAGTGTCAATATATTGTGGAGTTTATTGAACATGTTAATGTCCGGAAACGCAATTTTAGTAAATTTCTCTAATAATTTCAACTTGCTGTATCAAGATTCCCGTTTTTAGAAAGAGCAATATTTTACATTAACAAGATTACCCACCACCATTCTTCGAGCAAAGTTACTGCACAGCTGGAGGGTATCACAGACTTGAGTGGGAAATTCACTGTTTAAGTTTCTATAAAGTAATCAGTATCAACTTTCTTGACTTCATATTTAGTTTCTATTGTTACGCCTAAATTATACTCAATCATCAAGTTAACCAGTTTATTGCCATCGATTAGAATAATCTTAGGTTCAATCTTACCTATAAATTCATATGCACTTTTAGGGAAACATGAAGTTGCAATAAAAACTCCTTTCCTGGATTTCTTACTAAGTAGAGCCTCTGCAAAATCACGAACATCTTTGATATTTATAGAATTTGACCACCTTTTGGCTTGAATATAAATTGTATCGAGACCGAGTTTGTCTTCATTAATTATACCGTCGATTCCACCATCGCCACTTTTTCCAATAGCATTACCTGCCTCTATTTTTGAGCCTCCATATCCCATCTTAATAAGTAAATCTATAACTAACTGCTCAAATCTATGAGGGTCCATAACTTTAATTAAATCTAATATCTCAATACTTAACAGACTATTAATCTCTTGGAAAGAATGATCAATAATCTCTTGAGGCGATTTATCTGTTGTAATTATTACTTCTTCAATTTCATTTCCCGCTTTCACTTTCGATGAGAAATCTTCTTGCCATTTCTGGAATTTTGGCAGTTTTTTTAAGAAAGCAACGTTGATGTTAGCTGTTTTTTTTGATATTACTTCAACCCCATTTTCTGTGATTATAAATGTTGCTCGCTGGGGGCTTAAGATTAATCCTGCTTTTTTCATATATGTAATTGCCCAGCCAACCCTATTATTGATTATTGCCTGATTTCCACTAGGTAAAAGCTCATTGCGTTCGGTTTCGGTTAGTTTAAACAGATCTGAAATATTAGTAATCAGTTCTTTGAGTCTATGCTCAGTTTTATCTCCTAATATTTCCAGTAGTGGAAGCATAATTGTTTGAAAATCAGGAATCATGATATCACCCCTTTTAATTTAATTCATCATTTGCATATGACTATGCGAATTATTAATCAATGTTATTATTTATTTGTCAAGGCTTAATAAATATCTTTCGGTTTGCGGAATTTGAGACTGTTCACTTTCAGGCACTCCTTTTCAATAACTTATGCTGAATAATATCAATAGTAATGCACTATTATTGTTTTCTGGCAATTTCAGTTCAAGTTTGCACATTTATAAGTATCTATTATAAAATCACTTATCACTGTTTTCGTTTTCCCCATAGGGGATATTTAATTGTAGAAATAGACATCGGTCATCCCCCTCCACCCCAGCGACCGGCGGAGCCG
>JAIPGO010000011.1 GCA_021736135.1 Candidatus Cloacimonadota bacterium | reverse complement strand
GCGAAGTTGTGAAAATGAGAAGATGCGAAAATGAGACTTCACTTCGTTCAGCGTGACTCGTGACTCGAGACACGTGATGAATGTTGGATTTTGAATTATCTGTTCACTGTTCACCGTTCACTGTTCACATTAAGAAATAGAAGGAGTTCTTATGCCTCATCAGAGAGAAATGAGTAATGCGGAATTTATTCAGGCGGAATGTATTATCCATGGGCGTTTTGGGGATAAGGTTTATCAGAAAAAACGTAATGGCGAGACGCGTGTTTATGATTATGAGTTCAAGCCAAAATATGCGGCTACTGACCTTAGTAAGCGTACCGACTGCATAATGCGGACGGCTTACACTTTCACTAATCCGCGCTATGACGGCTTTCAAAGTATTATTAACAAGCTTTTTTATTATACTCCTTATTTCGTGCATGCCGGGAGCTATGATTTTAGCTGCAACACGTTTTTTAAGCTGCGGCAGAAGGGTGATTATAAGCTGGATATAAATGGCGTCAGGCTGGAAATGAACCTTGCTCCGCGCAGTAAAGTCTGTTTATGCTTTAGTGAGGGAACTGAATATCTGGTAAAACTTTATCGCAATAATTATCTTTACTGCGAACGCGAGGTTATGGTGATAGCTGCTGAAGAGGAGATTGATGATGCTTATGAGGCCTGGTTCGCGGAACATCTGGAAGAAGTTTTGACGGCACCGGATCCACGCTTTAGTTCCTTAAGAATTTACCGCAGAGGAGTTGTGCCTAATTTATTGTATCAATATCTGGCAGGTAAGACGGAGCAGGGGGTACTTTATCGCAGCAGCTACTGGAAGCGGTTTATGTATGTGCGGTCTGCCTATGAGCATCATCATACTGCGGGTGGTGATCATTTTTATATTTCGCAGAGGAATATAACTGATTGCTGGAATGCGGCATCGGATGATTTTAAAACCGTCTGGGAGAATTATCATACGCGCTGGTTTGATGCTAATTACCGTAAAAACTGGAAGATCGTGCGGCAGCATAATTTCTGGAGTAAGCTGGTGTTTCGAGCGTGCGCCGATATGTGCTTTGATCCGGAGGAACTGTCACCAGAGAACTGGCTCCCGGGGGTGGAGACTTTAGGCGACCTGATCTTGACTGCGAATATGAGGTGCTATGGATTAAATCAAGAGGAACTCAATACAAGAATTTACTACCACGAATAACACGAATCTTCACGAATAAGAGAAGAGAAAGAGTTGATTTATACTGGAAGAAAGTAACCAGTAATGAGTATTTGATTTATTGAATTATATTATTAGTGTCGATTCGTGAGATTAGTGGTAGTATTTGTTTTAAGAATTTTAACCGCGAATAGCCTTCGCTAGCTTCCGGCTCATCAAGAAGGCGCGAAAGCCACGAAAGAAGAAAAGACTATTTTTTATTAGGTTTTATATGGAGTTCATTAGCTCTGGTAATGCATTGGAACGCAGTTCCAACATATTTTTTAACCCAGAAAGAAGAGGTTTTTAGCAATGAATAGCCTTCGCTAGCTTCCGGCTCATCAAGATAAAACGAACAAAACGTACAGAAGAGCGGTTTTATATGGAGTGCATTAGCTCTGGTAATGCATTGGAACGCAGTTCCAACATATTAACTGTCAGCAGAACTGACTAAAAATACACATTGCGAGCAGAGCTCCGCAAAGATAGAAATCAGGGCAGGGATGCCCTGTATACGTACACAGGGCATCCCTGCCCTGATTTCGGATTTCGGATCTCGTGTCTCGGATTTCGTATTTATATTCTCGAATCACGAATCACGAATCACGCTGAACATTCACGATTAATTTGAAAACTAAATCTTGTTTTCCCCGTCACCGATTACCGATCACCGATCACTATTTTCAATATCATTTGACAATTATCACTCTGATTACTAATCTTAAACCGAAAATATCTTTCAGGATGTGATTATGAAAAAGAAATATTTTATCATATTGATTTTATGCTTCGTGTTTTCCGCTTTTGCTTTCACTCCGCCGGAGTGGTCACGGGAGCTTTCTATTTATGAGGTGAACGTCAGGCAATATACTGAGGAAGGTACTTTTTCCGCTTTTCAGGAGCATCTGCCGCGATTGCAGGAAATGGGGGTGGGGATTTTATGGCTGATGCCCATAAATCCCATAGGCGAACTTAACCGTAAAGGTACTCTGGGTAGTTATTATGCTGCTGAAGATTATCTGAAAATTAATCCTGAATTCGGGGATGCTGCTGATCTGCATGATCTGATCACGGATGTTCATGCTCGCGGGATGTATGTGATCATCGACTGGGTGGCTAATCATACTGCCTGGGATCATGTGTGGACGAAATCTCATCCGGAGTTTTATAAAAAAGATGCTAAAGGTAATTTCCGTCCTCCCGTAAAGGACTGGGCGGATGTGATCCAGCTTGATTACAGTAATGCCGGTCTACGCCAGGAAATGACGAAGGCGATGAAATACTGGGTTGAGGAATATGATATAGATGGTTTCCGCTGTGATGTGGCGGAAATGGTGCCCCTTGATTTCTGGATTGATGCCCGAAATGAGATAGAGTCCATTAAACCCGTATTTATGCTGGCAGAATGTGAAAATCCTGCTTATCATCAGGCTTTTGACATGACTTACGCCTGGAGCGGGTTCGGACTGATTAAAGATATCAGCAAAGGTTATAAGAAAATTATTGATCTGGATGCTTACCGTATGCAGGAGCAGCAACGTTATAAAAAGGAAGATTACCGCATGCTCTTTCTCTCCAATCATGATGAGAACTCCTGGTCAGGTTCAATGATGGCAAATTTCCCGGAATCTTATAAAGCTTTTACCGTGCTCACTTATGCTTTGCCGGGTATGCCGCTTATCTATAGCGGACAGGAAGCCATGAATCCACGGCAACTGGCGTTCTTTGATAAAGATGAGATCGTGTGGCGTGATACGGAAATGACGGAATTATATACGAATCTGAACCGGCTGAAGAAGAATAATCCGGTACTTTTTAACGGAATCTATGGCGGTAATGTCAGTAAAGTTGCTAATTCCAGACCATTACAGGTATATTCCATAATCCGAAAGCTGGCAGATAAGGAAATACTCTTTGTGATCAATCTTTCTTCCGAAACTCAGAGCTTTAATATGCCAGATATAAAAGGAACTTATACAGAATACATGACTCATGATATCTATGACCTGGAAGGTGAGACGCAGCTTACTTTGCCGCCCTGGGATTACCTTATTTTGAATAAAGATTATTAATCAAACCCAACTAAAACCTTGCGGATGGTCTCGTACCTCCGCAATGGTTAACTGATCATTATCCCGGTTAAAAAATAGCAGGTAGCGGTCGCCATCATTGCGAAGGTCTGAAGACCATTCGCAAGGTGGCTTATCTTTGAGATGCGTGGTCAAAATAACATGTTGACAGAATAATTTTGTGAATTATTAATAAAATGAAATTCAGATGAAGAGAAATAAGTGTATATGAGAAGAAGGAGAATTTTATGAGAAAGGTTAGTGTAATTCTATTTATGGGAGTAATTCTAATATTTACTGCCTGCTCGAAACCAACTGATTCGAATAATCCCAATGACGAAAACCATGTTCCAACAATGGAATTACCTGAAAATATCAGTTTTTTAACTAATAATACGCTAACCAAAGACTTTTCTGCTTATATTAGTGATGCAGATAATGATACTCTCGCTCTTACGGTCACCGGTAATTCCATAATTGTAATTACTATTACAGGATTAATGGTGGAAATGAGCGCTCCAGCTGACTGGACCGGTTCCGAAACAGTTACTTTCATTGTTGATGATGGTTATGTTCGTGTTACCGCTTCTGATGTGGTCGTTATCAATGTTGTTGATTCTTCAAATCCTGTAATTACTCTGGAAAGCATCACGGTTAATAATGGAGCGGATTTTAATATTGCACTCAGTACTACTTTAATAGAATCATCCAGTAATTTTATTGCCTTTCAGTGCACTTTAAGCTATGATATTAATTACCTGGAGTATAATGGTATTTCCTCGGATAATACCATAACTGCTGTTAATTGTATAGCAAACGAGACTGAACCTGGTGTGGTAATAATTGCTTATGCCAATTATATTCCCATTACAGGTGAAGGAGCCCTTGCGTACATTAATTTTACTGCCTTAAGTGTTGGTGAAACGATTATTGATCTGGAAAATTTCAAATATAATAGTGACAATATGAACAACCTGATTGATAGTGTGGTAATCATTGAATGAAGGAGAATTCCTTCACTGCGTTCAGGCGTGAACAGTGAATAGTGAACAGTGAACGGTGAAAACGAGGGAACGAAAAGGTGAAAAGGAGAAAGGGTGAAGGGGAGAAATTGCGAAACTGGGAAAATGGGAAATTGAATTCCATAAGACGAATATTGATTTTCTATTACAAAGTAAATGTAAAAGTAAAAGGTAAAAAAAACCGAATCACGGATCACGAATCATGAATTTCGAGTACTCAACTTGACATGACTTTTAGTTGGTTTATCAATCAGTCGCTCCGTCGTTCCGTCTTTCAGTCGCTCCATCGCTCCCTAGTTCCGAGTCTCGGATTTCGAGTCTCGGGTTTCGGATCTCGATTCACTAATAACATTTGACAACAAAAATAAAAAATATATTTGTGTCATCAGGCTATTTGCAGAGATTAATTTATATAATCAAAGGGGGCTCTTATGAGATATATGATGCTGTTGTTTGCCTTGTTACTGTTGCTCACAAATTGTTCGGAAAAGACCAGTACTCCGGCTGTAAATGAAGATGCTGACTATCATGCCAGTCTGGTGAGAGACGATGTTGTTACTGCTAATTCGGCTTTTGCTTTGGACATTATGCAGGCTCTGGTCAATTCCGGAGAGGAAAACATCTTTATTTCACCACTATCACTTTCACTGGCACTTTCCATGACCATGAACGGTGCTTCTGGAAACACTTTAACTCAGATGCAGGAAGTGCTGCATTATGACACTTTCAGCATTGAGGAACTTAATGAACAATGTTATCATCTTATCAGCAGTCTGCTGGAGGTTGATCCGGCTGTTGATCTGGGACTGGCTAATTCCATCTGGATAAAAGCAGGATTTCCGGTTCAGCAGCAATTTATTGATGTAAACGTAGAAAACTTCCTGGCAGAGATATTTCCTGAGCAACCTTTTAATAATCAGACCCTTCTGGCAGTTAATCAATGGGTAAGCGATAATACGAACGGCTTGATAACGAATGTACTGCAGGAGATAGATCCTTGGGAAGTTATGTATCTGATCAATGCACTATATTTTAATGCCAACTGGACTTTCCGGTTCGATCCGGAAGATACCGTGCAGATGACGTTCTTTCTGGATAATGGGGAAGAGGTGGAAGCTCTCTATATGAGCAGTTCCGGTCTGGATTTCACCTATCGCTGGGAAGAGACTTTCGCGGCAGTGAGATTACCTTACGGGGATGGTGACCTGGCAATGTATGTGTTTCTCCCGGAAGAGGATCACTCCATCACGAAGCTTCTGCAAAGTATTGATATTGAGGAATTCAGCAACTGGTTCGATGGTTATGAACTTATTCCTGTGGAGTTTCAGGAAGGTACGGATTTTTGTCTGCCATTATTTGATATTGAATATAGCGTGACCTGTAACGATTACCTGATAGGTCTGGGTATGCACGATGCTTTCTCAGAGTTGGCTGATTTTTCCAGGATTACAAACCAGACTCTCTGGATTTCTTACGTGAAGCAGGATGCCTGCATCAGCGTGGATGAAGCAGGAACAGAGGCTGCTGCTGCCACAATCGTTAGTATGGCAAACGGCGTTCATCCTTTCGTGGTTAATAAACCATTCCTCTATATAATCCGGGATGATCGCAATGGAACACTGCTCTTTACGGGAATTATGAATGATCCATCTATGTAGAGAGATGAGAAGGATACGATGAAATTTTCAATTACACTGATTGCCCTTATGCTTTTTCTACTTTTAAATTGTTCAAATGCAACTAATAAAGATTCTGATAACTATTCTGATGCCGATTGGCATGCCAGCCGTATTGATTATGATCTGATCAAGGCAAATACTCACTTTGCTGCTGATATGCTTAAGCAATTGATCTCTGCTGATAGCCAGAACATCTTTTATTCTCCCTTATCATTATCAATTGCCTTGTCAATGTGCTTAAACGGAGCCAGGGGCAGCACATTAACCGAGATGCAGGATGTGCTTCATTACCAGGATTTTACACTGGAAAAGCTTAATGTGATGAATCAGCATTTTATCAGAAGCCTTGTTGATGTTGATACGCAGGTTGAGCTTGGTCTGGCAAATTCTATCTGGATAGTGGACGGTTACCCCATGCTGGAAAACTACATTGCCACAAATGAAGAGTACTTTTTTGCAGAAATATTTCAGGATCAACCGTTTAATGATGAGACTATTGCAGGGATAAATAACTGGGTAAATGAGAAAACTGAAGGCAGGATACCTTTATTACTCAGGTCTTTATCAGATGACGATGTAATGGTGCTTATCAATGCCCAATACTTTTATGCAGACTGGAGCGTTCCTTTTGACCCTGAATCTACATCTGAAAAACCCTTTAAAACAGATCAGAATGAGTATGTCACAGTTCCCTTTATGTGCTCTTCCGGGCATGACTTCACTTTCCGTGATGAGAAAGATTTCAGGGCTGCCAGGCTGCCTTATGGGAATGGAAATATGGCGATGTATGTATTTGCTGCTGCTGATATTGACGAATTTATAATGGATATGGATGTCACGGAATTCAATAATTTATTCGCCGGATTTGCAGCCATACCACTAGAACAACAGAAAGGCAGCTTATTTGCCATGCCGTCTTTTGAGATCAGTTTTTCTGCGGATTATAATAAATACTTTGGGGCATTGGGAATGACGAAAGCATTTTCCACCAGTGCTGATTTCTCCGGAATGGTGGCTGAACCTCACCACCCCTGGATTTCAAAGGTCGCGCAGGTTGCCAATATCACAGTAAATGAGAACGGTACAACTGCGGCAGCAGTCTCTTATATATTTATGACGGAAAGTATCTCTGAGGGTTATGAATTTATACTTGATCGATCATTTTTATATATCATAAGGGATGACCGCAATGGAACCATTCTCTTTATGGGAATATTGGATGATCCCTCAATGTAGATTAAACTTTCCAGTTTGATATTAAAAAAAATAAGAAAGAACTTAATCTGGAAAGATTAAGCTACATCGAATATAAGACTTAATCAGGGATGATTAAGCTACATGTAGATCAAACTTTCCAGTTTGATATTTATTAGTAGTAGGGGCAGACCTGCGTGTCTGCCCTTATTTTTCCCTGCCTTTCACGGTTGGAAAAAAATCTTCTAATTCTGTGATCAATTCCTGATATAAGACCTTAATTTCATTCAGATTAAGCTGCAATTGCTCCAGGGTGGGCACAAACATCAGCTTTTTGATCAGTTCCTGTTCTTTTAACGGAAAGTCACGATGCAGATAGCGGGGACCGAAGTCGTGCTTTGCCGGACGGTATTTGATATTCAGCAGAGCTATAATCCTGTTTACCAGGGAATAATAGATGGAAAAGGCATCAATCTCATTTCCGCGGTAGATCTGCTTCTGTACGTCTATAAAGGTGAAAGGCATATATGTTTTGATCATCCGGAACTGTTTAACGCATTTCTGAAATGTTACTTCCTCAGGAACAGGAGTGTTATCAATAAATCCTTTTTTATCAAACCAGACAACGGCATTACCATGCCGGTTTGATTCCAGAAATCTGTTTACTGCGGATTCTTTTTCTATAAGGAAATCCACATAGAAAGTTTCCGGGCTTTTTTCCAGGATATAAAAGCACTGGGAATGCCCATGCCAGTTAGGTTCCGGGATGCGGAACTTATGCTGTATGCCATAATTTTCCGTGAGATATTCTTCTACTATAGCGAAAACTTCATCAATGACGTCATCAGCCGTGATGGCTGCCAGATCAAGATCGGAATATTCGTCAAAATAACCGGTTGCCAGTGATCCGCCTTCCCAGGTGGTAAAAACCTTGTCGTTTTCTTCCAGTAACTTTTTAATATCAGCTCTGATCTTTGTATTGAATTCGTTCATTATTTCTCCATCTCTTTTAGATTTATGATCCTGTCCTGCAGGTGTTCGGCATATTCCTCGTCACTCGTATCGGGATTTTTCGTATCCACCAGCCAGAGCAGGCAAGGCAGTTCTTCACAATCCAGGCAGGTCTTATAACCTTTTAATTCCACACATTCGAAGATAGGGCAGACCTCTTTATTAATAAACTTAGTCCAGGAAACCTTACCCTTAAGTTGATGGCAACCGGCGCATTCGTCGCCAAAAGCGTGACATTCCTTTTCGCAATAAATTCCACATACTGTGATCATTTTTTACTCCTCAATTTTCTTTATCATAAATAAACAGGGATTTTCTTTACCCCATAATGTGGGGAATACTTCCAGTGGAATAAATCCTTTTGCCAGGTAGAATTTTCTGGTTTCTTCATAAGCTTTACTTTCCCGTGAACCATCCAGAGTCTTTACCGTAAGATACTGTTTTTTCTGCTGAGATAGCAGCTTCACAATTGAATTTATGAGAAGAGAGCCAATTCCTTTATTTCTGAAAGATTTATAAATACCGATAACATGAATTTCAGAAGTATATTCATTATGGTTATGCAGTGAGACGAAACCAACAGTCTGCCTGCCATTTACGGCAGCAAGAAACGTTTTATTTCTCACTCCCAGGCAGTATTCTTCTGTTGCATCCGGTATGCCAAACCACTCCGGCAGGTCTGCCAGAACTGCCCTGCAAATCTTCTCTTTTTCATCAGCATTGAATATCTCTATTACTGAGTACATTATCATTCTCCCGGGTAAAATATCTAAGAAATCTAAATTTATGATCTGGAGCCAGATGTCAAAACTTTTCAGAAAGGATTAGCGTCGTTAGTCGTTAACCGTTATTCGTTAATCGTTAGTCGTTATTCGAAATACGAGATCCGGGATCAGGGAAGAGTGGACGTTCACCAGAACGAACGCAGTGAATTTGGGGAATGAACACGGGAAATAGTGAGACGTTAATCGTTAATTGTTAAAGGTGCATAGCCTCCGGTGGTACTCCGCAACCGGAGGAATTCAATATTAATTCACACCCCGCCCCACCGGCGCGCAGCACCGGTGGGGGCATGTCAGCTTTTTAAAGACTTGTTGACATGAATTCTTCCCGAAATAATATAGATTGATGGAAGTAATAAATAATTATAAGGTTATATATGGGAGTGCTTATGAAAAAATTGCTGATCCTTTTTTTTCTGTTTTATGCGATTGTATTATTATCTGATCCCCCGGCAACTTTTGATCTCAGGGATGTTGACGGCGTTAATTACGTTTCTTCTGTAAAAAGTCAGCAGGGCGGAACCTGCTGGACGCATGGAGCGATGGCAGCAATGGAAGGGAACATGATGATGACCGGTGCCTGGGCGAATGCCGGTGAAACCGGTGAACCCAATCTCGCAGAATACCATCTGGACTGGTGGAACGGCTTTAATCAGCATAACAATGATGACGTTGATCCGCCTACAGGAACAGGGCTGGTCGTGCATGAAGGTGGTGATTACCGCGTTACTACGGCATATCTTTCACGTGGTGAAGGGGCAGTGAGAGATATTGACGGTCAATCTTTTGGGTCAGCGCCTTTGCGTGATGCACCCGGATATCATTATTATTATTCACGTGAAGTGGAATGGTTCGTTATTGAAGACGATCTGAGTAAGATAGATTCAGTGAAATATGCCATTATGGAGCATGGAGTATTAGGTATATGCATGGCATATGATAATGCCTTTATTGATAATCAATTTAATCATTATCAGCCGCCTTCCAGTACAATGGAGCCAAATCATGCCATTGCCATTATCGGCTGGGACGATGAGCACGTTACTCAGGCTCCGGAGCCCGGAGCATGGATCGTAAAGAACAGCTGGGATACGGACTGGGGATATGACGGCTACTTCTGGATATCATACTATGATAAGTATTGCTGCCAGCATGCAGAGATGGGCGCAATTTCATTTCAAGACGTGGAGCCAATGCAGTATGATAACGTCTATTATCACGATTACCATGGCTGGCGGGATGAATTTAGTGATGGATCAGCAGTATTTAATAAATTTATCGCAGAAAGAGAGGAAATAATCAGGGGTGTAAATTTCTTTACTGCCGTGGATAACGAGGAATTTGTAATAGTACTCTTTGATAATTTTCAAGATGGCGTGCTTGCTGATCCCCTGGGAGAAGTATCAGGAACCAGGAAACATTACGGTTTACACACAGAAGATTTTGCAGAACCTTTCATTATCAATGAAGGTGATGATTTCTATGTATATCTGCAATTCTCACAGGGGGATTACCCGATTGACAGAACCTCAGACGTCCCGGTTTTACTGGGTGCTCAATACCGGACAATTGTGCCTTCCACAGCGAGTCCTGATGAGAGTTATTATCAGGTAGGAATGGAATGGCTTGATCTATACGATTATGCTTTCAGCAACGAACTATGGAATCACACAGCGAACTTTTGCTTAAAAGTGCTCACTACCGATACCGGATTGAAAGTGGGGCCGAGTGACGACTTTGAAAGCTTTGGCAATCCCGGAGGCCCTTTTGAGCCTGCTCAAATGATCTATGATTTTGAAAATAAGAGTCTTACGGAAATTGAATATGAGGTCACTAATTCTACCCAGGAAAACTGGATTACTATTGCCGGAGATGTCAGCGGAATCCTGGCAGCAGGAGAAACAGCCCAGGTTGTCATAGAGATCAATGAAAATGCTGAGGATCTACCTTTGGGTACTCATATTACAGAAATTCAATTCGTAAATCTTACCGATCACACCGGAGATACAACCCGAAATGTATATCTTTTCGTGGGTGGTAATTCCACTTTCTACGAATGGAATATGGATGCTGATCCGGGGTGGACTATTGAAGCAGACTGGCTTTGGGGAATTCCTCAGGGACTCGGAGGTCAATATGGAGAAGCCGATCCTGTGAGCGGCTATACCGGTGATAATGTGTATGGCTATAACCTTTATGGGGATTACCAGAACAATCTTGATGAAAAGCATCTCACAACTAAGTCTATAAATTGCTCTAATCTTTACAACGTTAATCTGAGCTTCTGGCGCTGGCTGGGAGTGGAACAGCCGGCTTATGATCATGCTTATGTGAAGATCAGTAATGATATGGAAACCTGGTTTACGCTCTGGGAAAATGAAGAAGAAATAACTGATGACGAATGGATCAATATGAATCTGGATATTTCTGAATATGCTGACGATCAGGAAACAGTATATCTACGCTGGACGATGGGCAGCACGGATGGGGGCTGGGTATATTGCGGCTGGAACATCGATGATGTAACTATCACTGCTCTTGAGGGTTATATCACACACAACGATAATGATATTATCAACTTTAACTTTGATCTTTATAACTACCCCAACCCGTTCAATCCGGTGACGGATATATCTTTTAACTTGAGTAAAAAGCAGAATGTGGAACTTACTATCTATAACATTAAGGGACAAAAGGTTAAAACCTTGTATAAGGGAGTGCTGCCATCAGGAATACAAGCCGTCACCTGGAATGGAACCGATGCCGATAACAGACAGACCGGGGCAGGAATATATCTTTATAGACTAATTATCAATGGTGCTGACATCTCTACAGGAAAGTGCATTTTACTGAAATAAATTGTTAATCCCATATTTGAGAGCAGTCCGTTTAAGGGCTGCTCTTATTGTTTTTTAACCATGAACAGGCAGGGATTGTCACTTCCCCGAAATAGGTTCCATACTCGTGTAATCCTTAGCTTTTCACTCGACTGCGTCTCGTTGCATTAGCGGGAGCTAATGCACTCCAAAGGCACTCGACTGCGTCTCGGTACATTAACAATTGTTAATGTACTCCAAAAATCAATTCACCCGCAGGATGGCCATTTCGGCATCCATATCCTTAATCTGCTGCTGGAATACTTTCCGTCTCTCATCTTTTAGTTCATTGGCTCCCACCATTTTCAGGTTTGTCTGGGGATTAACCCATTTATTTTTGATCATAACCCCGAAATGGAGGTGAGGTCCTGTGGAAACACCGGTACTGCCAACTGCTCCAATGACCTGTCCTTTTTTCACTTTGCTGCCTTTGCGAGTGGAAATTTTGCTTAAATGCGCATATTGCGTGACCATACCGTTATCGTGTTTGATTTGAACTTCTTTACCGTAACCATTGCCATTATTAGCAGCTTTTATTACTGAACCGGAACTTACGGCATAAACCGATGTACCTGTTTTACCGCGCAGATCCATACCTTTATGCAGACGTCTATTACCATATACGGGATGAATGCGGTAGCCGAAAGGAGAGGTTACATGCATGCGGTCAAGGGGAGTGCGTACGGCATCGGTAACCAGACGTTTTGCTGAGGTTGTATACATGCCCGTATAGGCTGAAGCCGGGTCATCATCAGAGAAGCGGTAGGCAGTTCTGGTGCCCGTATATTTACCGGAATATTCGGCATAAAGCAGTTTTCCCCGTGGCTGACGTTCACCATTCACGTATTTTTCTTCAATATAAACTTCAAATTTATCACCTATTCGCGCATCAGTGGCAAAGGCAATTTGGGAATCCATGGCATTATTCGCCTGCTGCCTGATGTAAGGAATGATGTGCAGTTCATTCATGGCTGCATCCCAGGTATTAAATTCCTCGCTGATCTCACCGGTAATAAACTTCCTTTTCAGTTCATAAGGCAGCTCTACCAGGTTGTATCTCAGTTCCCGTTCACCCAGGATGTAGAATTCATGAATACTTGTCTTATCCGGTTTATAGGTAAATTTTTCAAAATGCTTAACCTTCAGCGAATCAGTGAAATAGGTAACAGAAATCAGATCGCCGATATCGATGGATGTGGCATCAATATATTCACCCATCATCCAGGCATAATATCCCACATCGCTTTCTTTCATGCCAAGATCGGTCAGCACCTGAAAGATGCTGCCTCCCTTCAAAATTGGTTTTTCGACGTTTACGATGTATTCCGAAGAATCATTAACTGTTTTATTTATATCAAAATCCACATTACAGGAAGTTATCCGGACTTGATCTATAACCAGAGAATCACCGCAGGTCGTGATCTTCACAAAAGTTTCAGCTTCTTCTGCTTTCTCAGCCAGACGTCTGCCGATAATTTCTCTGATAAAATCCGTGTCATAATTTCTTTCTTCAATGGCTTTATATATATTAGTTCCCGCCGGTATCGTGAATTCCTCCACATTAGCCTGCGGAGCTTCATCAACAGTCTTCCTGCGGGTACAACTGCTCAAAACAATCAGCATTATAATAAGGGAAAGCCCTAAAAATCTTTTCATTAAAACTCCTTAGACAAAACAAAAATCAAATAGCTATAATTTCAAGCAACCATTTTCTTAGTCTTTATTAAAAAACGACATTCTCTATCAGTTTTATACTTAGAGGTAAAAGAAACTCAACGACGCTTTGAGATCATAAAACCAGGAAAGTCTAAATTTTCGCACTGTGATAAACTTGACAGGATGATAGATTCATCTGAGAGGGATAAGATGATGAAACTGAAACAGGGAGTTGCTATGAGAAAATTAATTTTGACAATGATACTTGTCATGATCTTGAATATTTTATATTCGGATAATTTAACGGCATATAAGATTTATACTGCAGAAGGAGTTGAAACTGACTTCTCGGAAATGATCAATAAGCTGGTAAAGGCTGATGTTATACTTTTTGGAGAACTGCATGATAATCCTATTGCGCACTGGCTGGAGCTGGAGGTAACAAAGGCACTTTATGAGATTGCAGGTGAAAATCTGATTCTTGGAGCAGAGATGTTTGAGGCGGATAATCAATTAATTATCGATGAATATCTGCAGGGTTTGATCAAGACGAATCATTTTGAGGAAAATATCAGGTTATGGAATAATTATTCCACGGATTATAAACCACTGGTAGAATTTGCCGTGGAGAAAAAACTCTATCTGGTTGCCACAAATATTCCACGACGTTATGCGAAAAAGGTAGCCCGAGGAGGTTTTGAAGCATTGCGCACTTTATCAAAAGAGGCAAAAAAGTATATTGCACCTCTGCCAATAGAATATAACGGAGAACTAGCCTGTTATAAGAAAATGATAAGTATGAGCGGGATGCCAGGTCAGATGCATGCTGATAATTTACCCAGAGCTCAGGCCATTAAAGATGCCACCATGGCTTATTTTATATCCCGTAATATTTCCAGGCAGGGAAAATTTCTTCATTTCAACGGTAGATATCATTCAGATTTTCAGGAAAGCATCGTCTGGTATCTGAAAAAATATGCCCCGGAATTAATGGTGATGACCATTGCCACGACTTTAAATGATACATTAACAATACCGGAAGAAGACAGAAATGCTGCTGATTTTATCATAGTGATACCGGAAAACATGACCAGAACTTATTAAATCCCCTATGTGCAACAGGATTTCACAAAATGAGTTAGAGAGGAAAATATATGCGTCCTATTGCCAGAAAATTATACAGTAAGATCGATGACAAAGGCATGTCAAAAGACCAGATACTGGAATTTTTCGACAGGGTGAGTCCTGCTGAAAAGAAACAGAGTTTTCCTGATGACTGCCTGTTCCAGAGTGACCGCTATTTTGCCGAAACCGTGCTCAAGGAAATGTTGAGAGCCCGTGTGCTCAAACAGGAAGGTGACCGTTATTTCAAAAACGAGAAGAAGAAAGAAGAGGAAGATAAATAATTTACTTTGAGAATTTCAGAATAGACCCGTTAGTTAATTAATTAAGGAGATAACCGCTAAGTCAATATAATCATTGATAAGTGTTTTTTTTTATTCCCAAAGACGCTTTGATCCCGGCTTGTGCACTTTACCAATAATATTCTGTCACTTTTTGGCAGAATATTTTATTCACCCTTTCAAACTCATTTCAAAGCTCTACCTGGAATGTGTCTTTTTGTCATTTACCGATTAATTTGCAAAATGTATCAGAATTTACAGCTAATATATATCTTATTATTTCTTATCCTCTTATCTTTTATCCGTGCTATCCGTAAAATCAGCGGTTCAAATTCTTCTTTTTCGGTTCTGGCTTGTCCTGGTTAGGAGGTCTCAAATAGTGGTTCCGAAACATCTGGATTACAACTATTTGCAAAATCCTGACTCGGATAAATCGAAACTAGAAAAGAAGATTATCAACCGCGGAAGGCGCGAAAGACGCGAAAAGAATAAATGAAGCTGATTTGAGTGTGACCATCCGGTTTTAGCTGAATTTTCTGCCAAAAAAGGTCAGAATATCTGTGGTAAGCGCCTATTGCACAAAATGGATTAAAAGAGCATAACCTGCCATTGCTGTACTTTGTTATGAGAGGAATTCAGATATGATTTTCTTGCTGATAATTTGTTAAAAAGGCATAAGAAAAATATCATTAAAATTTCAGGAGCATGTCCGATTTAAGAATATAATTTGACATAAAATCTTTTTTTTATATTCTGAAAGCAATTAATATTTGCTGTTTTACAGTGAATAAAAATCATTGCCAGAAAATGTAGATTCCTATGAACTATAAAGTATTATTGGGGGGAAATATGAAAAAGAATGTGGACGAAAATAAGTCAAAACCTATGCTTTTGACAGATTTATTAGATGATCAATCATTCTTTGAGGATTTAAAAAATGAGAAATATTGCTTAGTCCTGGGAGCAGGTTTTAGTTTTGGTATAAAAAACAGGTTTAACTCAGAATGTCCACAGGAAAATACTATTCCAATAGTGTCTGATTTTATAGAATTAACTAAAAAGTATTTATCCAATGCTGATAACAAGGATGAAGTAAGAGATTTTAATTCAGCAGCAAATGCCTGGCACAAATATATTGAAGATGAAGCAATATCGGAATCGGAGAAAGAAGAGAGATTCAATGAATTTAAAAAAATGTTTTTAGTTGACGAAGGGGATTTTGAAAAAGTAATATCGCTTTATCAAAATATTCTAATTCCTAATTGGTCAAGAATTTATACTTTTAATATTGATAATGTTCTTGATGTTTTAATAAAAGAAAATCCAGGTGATTATGAAGTGCAATATAATGAAGCAGGAACTTTCAGTAGTGAATATAAAATAGGAATTGGTTATCTTCACAATTCCATATTAAATGCGAAAACATTCAATGATATAGTTTTTACAAATAATCAATATGGGAAAAAAATTCAGGGAAAAGACAACCATCTTTATTATTCGCTGTTTAACGATATCAAAACACATAAAAAGGATTTATTGATTATTGGTTGCCAATTTAATGAACAAACAGTTTACACATTTATCTTAAACGAAGATCGAGGATTGAGAAATGACCTGAGAATAATAAACATAAACTATAATAAGCCTGATTATGGATACGAAATAGAAAAAAACATCAAAGACAGGAAATGGATACAGTGTTCAGCAGTTGAATTTCTTCAGTTTCTTTCGGATAACAGGGAGAAAATAGAAGCGGTACCGTATCCTGGAGCAGAAATTATAAGTAAGGATTTCAAAGAAAGAGTATCGATAAATAGTTCTTTTACTGAGGCAAATTTTTATACTTCAAAATTAGATTACAACTGTCAATGGTATGGAATTATTATGGGATGGGATATTGAGCGAGGGCATTATAAGACAATAAAGAATAGAGTAATAGAATCATTTTCTTCACCAAGGATAATGAGATTATCTGCCGTTGTTCACGGATCAGGAGGCTCTGGAAAATCTACGTTATTAAGAAGATTGGCAATAGATTGTATTATGGAAGAATTTACTGTATTATGGGTTAATGATCTGGAACAGTTTTCGGAACTATCTACAAGAAAAATCTTAAACAACCCTCAGAAGATGTACTTGATAATAATTGAGGACTGGTATAGGATATCTCGTCATAATGCAGGTTTTAATACTTTATTAAAATCATTAATGGAGCTTGAAAATATCAGAATAGTAATTGGTGATAGAATTATCAAAGCTAAAAAATACCTGGATTACCTTTATGATCCCGATCACAATACATTTGAATTAACATCAGGTGAGAACAAAGACATAATCAGCAAAATAACAGAAAAAATTCCTTCCTGGAAAGAGGCTGCTGATCTGGTGTTAAATAAACCGGGAAGTGAAAATGTTACCCTTTATCTTTTACTTTTCCTTATAGCTCGAATAGCAGAAAGTCTTGAAGTTGAAAGTATATTAGATTTCAATGATCTAATTGCTCACTTTAGGGAAATTGTTAAAAGTGATGTAAAAAAGATTGCAGAAATTTATCCTGGAATAGCAAAAGCCCTTTTTTACTGGGCTTCAGTAAATAAGAACGATAAAATTATTATAGATATGAACAGTTTTCTAAATCTGGCAGAATCATTCCAAAAGGACGACAACATAAAATACTTTAACCTGGAGACAGGTGATTCTATAGCCCGAAAGTATTTAAACATTTATATTACTTTAACTGATGGTGCATTTTTAAATCAACGGTATGCAGGTTTAAAACTGATTGTCTTTAATCATGATTTATTACCAGAAGAAGGACTCAGTCAAGCAATACTGGAAGGCTGGCAGGAATATGATTCTGATATAAAACGAAAAATGCTTGATATCATCGTAGATAAGGGCGAGGATATCACTGCCTCTTGTTTACTTAGATCGTATTTTGATATTGAAAGCAATATATTTAAAAATGATGAACAAAAACTTGAATATATTCATACATTATTAAATAAGAATAATACTCATTCAACATATTTGTATTATTTATTTTCACAAGACTTTTATCCGGAAATAAAAAAGAAAAAAGAATTTTCTATAGAACTGTTAAATAAGAATCATGATAACGAATTACAGTTTACACTAATCTGCCTTTCCCTTCAATTATTAAAAGGTTCGGATGAAGGGAAGGATTTTGCAAGAGAATTTTTAGAAAAGAATAGATATCATGAAGTTCGTTTTCAAATTATCTGCAACTGCCTCGAAATACTAAAAGATTCGAATGAGGGAAAAGAATATGCAAAAGAATTGTTAGAAAAGAACAAGGAGGAGATTGTTAATAATGATATTATATGTACCTGTCTCAGAATATTAAAAGGTTCGAGTGAAGGTATAGAATATGCAAGAGAATTATTGGAAAGGAGTAAAAAGAAAGTTGTTAATCATGCAGTTCTCTGTAATAGCCTTGAAATATTAAAGGGTACGATTGCAGGGAAAGGTTTTGCTAAAGAATTTTTGGAAAAGAGTAAAAAGGAAGTTGTTAATCATGCAGTTCTCTGTAATAGCCTCGAAATATTAAAAGACTTGGATGAGGGTAAAGAATATGCAAAAGAATTATTAGGAAAGAACAGAATCAGTGAAGTTCGCATTGAAATTATCTGCAATTGCCTTGAAATATTAAAAGATACAATTGAAGGTAAAGAATATGCAAAAGAATTATTAGGGAAGAACAAAATTAGAGAAATTCGCTATGAAATTATCTGCCACTGCCTTGAAATATTAAAAGATACAATTGAGGGGAAAGAATATGCAAAAAAATTATTGGAAAAGGATAAAACTGAAGCTATAAGATTTGAAATGATTTGTATCTGTCTTGATATTCTTAGAGAGACAAATGAAGGAAAGAATTATGCTAAAGAATTATTAGAAAAGAACAGAGAGAAAGCATTGGCACATCCAATCATCTGCAATTGTCTAAATATTCTTAGAGAGACAAATGAAGGAAAGAATTGTGCTGAAGAATTATTAGAAAAGAACAGAAAAAAAGCATTAACACATCAGATAATCTGTAGCTGTCTGGATATTCTTAGAAAGACGAGTATTGGAAAATCGTTTGCTGAAGAATTATTGGAAAAGAATAAAACTGAAGCTGTCAACATTCAAATAATCTGTGTCTGTCTGGATATTCTTAGAGAGACGAATATTGGAAAAACGTTTGCTGAAGAATTGCTGAAAAAGAACAGAAAAAAAACTTTAACACATCAGATAATTTGTAGCTGCCTGGATATTCTTAGAGAGACGAGTATTGGAAAAACGTTTGCTGAAGAATTACTGATAAAGAATAAAGTTAAGACTGTAAACAACCAGATAATCTGTGTCAGCCTTGCCATTCTAAAGGAGACGGTTTCAGGAAAAACTTTTGCTCTAGAATTACTGGACAATCAAAATTGGCGACAAGTTGATTGGAATATAGTATGGCGAGCACTTGATTGCATCGCTTTTCATAAACTTAGCAATAGAATCATCTCAGATATTATCAGAGATTGGAAATCAGGTCATAATCGAGGGGAGGGAGTAAATCGCAGATTCTATAATATCTTAAGAATCCCATTTCAACATCAGAAAGAATGGGCTGAATTTGCTAAGAATTTGATTAAGAATTGGATGATGTATAATAGACTGATAATTTCCAATATAATTATATCGTATAAATCAATGAGTTCTGAAATACTGCCGGTTTGCAAAGATATTCTGAATCGTTGGGAGGGAGAGATTAAGTACCAAGTTAAGAAAAAATACTGCATTTTTGATAATCATATCAGCCTTTCGCTTGCGCACCCCGAATTGAAGGATTTAGCAAGAGAAAAATCACAAGAAATTATTGAATATGATACTGTAAATCCTGGAATATTAACCTTACCATTAATCGATACAGCTAAAAAAATAATTGAAGAAGAGCAATTTCCAGAATGGTGAGATAACTTATAATCTGATTCAATACAACTCAAAGCCTATAGGCAATGTTTATATGCTAACTGATTCTTCAAAGTGACTGCTATTTACCGAAACCATTCTCAAGAAAATGCTGAGAGCAAAGCTGCTCAGGCAAGAGGGAAATAGATAATTCAAATTCACTGATAAAAAAAGAGAACTAAGAGCAGAAAGATAATTGAACCCAGTTTGTACTTACAAATCACATAAAACAAGTAAGTCTGTGTTGATAATAGAGGACAATGCTGGAGGAATACCGGCAAATGTTATGAATAGAATTTTTGATCCCTACTTTACTACCAAGCCGAAAGAAAAAGGTACAGGATTGGGACTGTATATGTCAAAAACCATAATTGAAGATAACATGCACGGATGCCTGTCAGTGTCCAATAGTGCACTGGGAGCGCGATTCAGGATTGATTTATAGAAGAAAAAAGAAGAACCTCGAATTTATCGAGGTTCTTCTTTTTTTAATTATTTAAGCAATATAAGTTTATCTGAAATACTCCCGGCGGGAGTTATTAACCGGTAGAAATACAAACCGGAAGAAACGGGTTGACCATGATTATCTATACCATTCCAATTAGCAGCGTTTTCACCTGCTTTCTGCCTTTCATCAATCAGGTTTTTCACCAATTGCCCTTTGGAATTATATACATTCAAAATAACATGTTCTTCCGTGGCTAATGAGTAAGCAATGGTGGTCTCGGGATTGAAGGGATTCGGATAACAGACAACATTGGTTATCAGGGCTATTTCGTCTGGTGACGAGGGCGTTTGCGAGATCACATCTTCGGCAATATAGGAATATTCCACTGTGCCCGTTCCACCAGAAGTATCGGTAACAAACATCACCACATTATCATAATTCTCATCATTATTGGGCAGAGTTATCTCTCCGGTAGCAAATTCATCGAGATTCATTTCATAGAGCATAAAAGGTGTATTTCCTGTAAAGGAAACAAGGCGCACTTTAAATTGCGAGTAATCAGCATTTCCTAAAAAGTTGATCTTCAAACTGTTTTCCAGATTCGTAAAAGTAAAATAATTCACACTCCAGTGCTGCATGGAATAAGTTTCGGAAGTGGGGTAGAAGCTGATGTCATTAACGGTTCCCATTGCGTATGTACCCGTGCCGACGGGATTATCTGCATAGCCGAAAAGTCCGTCCATAAATTCCTGATCATTAATAAAATTGGCAATTACCCAGTTATTAAAAACATCTTCGGCATAAAAATCCAGCCAGCCGGTAGTCTGCAGCGCAGCATCGATGCCGTCCATTCCGTTCAAGGGTTCGGCAACCAGATTATAGATAATGTTTTCATCATCAAGGCTGTAATGTTCCCAGAGATAGATCATGAATAGCCAGGTCTGGGGATAATCCGGTCCGGCAGTCCATTGCGTGATATTATTATCGGGATTTTGAGTGAACATCACCATCCAGTAGGGGCTAACCCAGCCGGTCACGGTCTGGGCAAAGCAAGATAAACCTTCATTAATCCAGGTCTGCTCGTTGGGATCGAGTGTGTAATGGATCAGATGCTGAAATTCGTGAGCAACAGTGGAAAAACAATAGGAACTGTTGATCCCAGAACCATGAGGATTTTCATCAATATATATGATTTCCATGTTGTTACTATGCGTGCCGCCGGAAATATCGGAAGGTGAAAAGAAACCGTTAATATCCGCATCGTCAATATCATAGAGCAGAATATTGACTTTACCATTATCATCAATATCGGACGGCATACCAAACATCTGAGTATCAAGTTCATAAATCCCATGTGCCGGATCAGCAGCTGTGGAATCGTCAAATACTCGTGCCACCAGGTCAACGTCATTCTGACTGACAGTGTTTTCCCAGATAGCATTATCAACAAAGACGTTGCAATAAGTGCCTGAGTTTTGCCGGGTTGCTGTAATTTGTGTATAAGTACTATTATTAAAGTTATATGTCCAGAAATTGAGCTCTTCCATAGTACTTTCAGTAAGAGAAAAGCTGTAAGACTTGGAAGAAGAGGAGAGATTGGAAACATTCATCACAATATAATCGAATTCAGGTTCAAAATCAGGCAATGTAATAGTTCCACTGGTGCCCTGTATAACAACAGGTTCGATCTCGAAATAACCTGAATTATTGATTTTGAGAATATTAACCGTGAAGGGACCGGTATTGGCATTAAAAGAGATAGCCAGATCAATACCGCCCGTAACGAATTTATAATAATCAGCAGCCCAGCCATTTACAGTGGCATTTCCGCTTACTGGAAAACTGTTATAGGTGCTTACACATTGGAAAGCAGGGAGATCAATAGTATCGTAATCTCCCAGATAATTGGCATTGGTCCAGTCAGCAAAGACGGATTCGAAAGGCTGCATATATCCTAAGCTGATCAGCGCATTCTCCACGCCACTGATACTGTTTGCCGGTTCTGAAACGATCTCAGAAATAATATCATGTCCACCATAATTTTCCGAGAGAAAGACAGTGAAAAGATAAGTCTGCACATAATCAGAAAATTCCTGGTCCCAGACTATCAGGTTATTATCAGGCTGATTAGGGAAATCAACGATGGGATCGGGATAACCGTATAGATACATGGCATATTCCGCACAGCCTTCATCTACCCAGGTATCCTCATTAACATCAGTACCCCAGTGAATAAGGTGCTCAGTTTCATGAGCCAGAACAGAGAGCCTGATGGGTGCCACCGGATTGAGCGGATTGCAGGTCATATAGATCATTTCGCACTCATTACTGTGCCCGGGAGGATTCATTTGCTGGGCTTCAGCTTCTGTCACTTGATTATAAGCGCTGAAATATCCGTCAAAAGAAGTACCCTGAAAACTTCCCAGTGCAGAATAGAAAATGATCATCTTCGGGTCATTATCCAGTTCATCGGGGATGGGACCAAAGTATTGGGTATCAAGATCATATATTCCCTGGTCCGGAAAGGCGATTGTATGTTCTTCAAAATGCGCCAGCACTGTATCTGCATCTGCCTGATCCATGTAAGAATTCCACTGATTGTCAGCGACGAATATATATGCATGATCACCGGCAGCGCGGCAGGTTGCGGGAGTCTGGATCCAGGTTGGAGGCATAACGGCAAGATACCAGCGCCAGAAAGTATGTGTATCACCGACCTCATAATCACGGGTTTCTCGTGAGTTGCGCATTTCCTGGTGCAGCGCGGAATTTTTAAAATCAGCAGACTGACGGGTAATATCCTCCTGAAATGCCTGAAAAGCCGGCGAATTAGCAGCAGATAAAACTAATGCGCTGATCAAGATCATAGATATAATAAGAACTTTCATTATTTACTCCTTCTAATATATTCATTATGGGTTTATTGAAATGCTATTGAGAAAATTGTCAAACAATAAAAAACTTGAAATATTAAAAAACGATTGAGACCTTGCGAATGGTCGCAGACCTCCGCAAAGGTCGTCTCAAAAAAGTTCGGGATTCTCATGGTCAACCATTGCGGAGGTCTAATGACCATGCCAAGGTTTTACTGAATATTCAGCCAGAAATTCAATATCTCTGCTGTTTATTGCACTGTTAAACAACAACGTTATGAGCTTGGGGCTTATCATAAAATAGAAATCAATTATCTTGCGATTTCAAAGCTGATAGCTCTGCTTGCAATTCCTGTAATTTCTGTTCTGACTTTCTGATTTCAGTAACATCCTCAAAAATGGCATAGGCATTTATAGGCTGTGACCTGTTGCCCTCATAAATGGGTGTTGAATTCACTGAAATCCAGACATCTCCCTTTTTTCTGGGATTAATAAAACCCATAATTACATTCCGGCAGGTCTCGCCATTACGCAGGGATTTTATGACTGGATTATCAGCGTCAGAATATTGCGAACCATCTTCATGAAACAAACGTGAGATTGATAAAGTGGAAAATCTATTTTTCAACTCGGTAGTCGATAAACCTAAAATGTCCTGAGCAGCCTGATTGGCATCGATAATTTTGCCTTCATCATTAAAGAGAAAAACTCCTTCAGCAAGAGAATCATTTAACTTGTGAAATCTCTCCTCACTTTTCAAATAGGCACCTTCAACATTTTTACGTTTAGTGATATCAGTATTAAAACCTACAAAACGATATGGTTTACCATTTTCATCCCTGATTGCTTTACCTCTGCCGGAAATCCAGCGATAATAGCCATCTTTGCATTTCATGCGGAAAGTGGATTCATACTCTTTTGTTTTACCCTGCAGATAATCTTCCACTGTCTGAAATGCCTTTTTTTTATCATCAGGATGCAGAAGCTCGCTCCAGGCGACACTTGTGTAAGGTAATTCATCAGGTTCATAACCCAGCATCGTGGCAAACCTGTCACTATGATAGGCCTTATTTGTTATAAGATTCCAATCCCACAGACCATCTCTGCTGCCTTCAACTGCCAGTTTGAAACGTTCTTCGCTTAAGCGCAGGTTTTCTTCAGCAGCTTTCTGATGTGTGATATCTTGAATAACACCGGTAACTTTCAGGGGCTTATCGTCAATATCCCTTTCCACAACAGCCTGAGATTTAATGATTCGTGGTTCTTCTCTATCCAATGGTAATATTTCGAATTCAAGATCATAAGGTGTTTCACGTTCGATCAGGTCGATTAGAGCCTGATGTACTCTATCTCTATCCGGAATACGGCTCTCCACTTCTTCGGCAGTCAATGTATCCCGATCGGGAGGAAATCCGTATAACCTTATAGCTCCGGATGAGCCCCAGAAATTACCGGTTGTAAGATCAAATTCCCAATTACCAACTCCCCCAACAATTTCCCCATTCTGATAGCGCTTTTTTATCGACCTTAGATCGTCTTCAAGTATTTTATTATTCGTTATATCTCTTCCAATACCGAAAAGGTTTTCCAGTTTTCCCTGTTTTGAGAAAATACCCTTCACCACCCATTCCAGCCATTTCACACCGTTGATTGTAATTGCACGCTCCTGATGTCGGGTAGAAGGATTAGCATAATCAATGCTTTCCAGTATCCTTTGAATTCTTGAGCGGTCATCTTCTGCAATGAAAGGCAGGAAACTTCTACCTTGCAGTTTATCTGCAGATATACCAAAAAGTTTGCCATAAGCAGGATTCACATAATTTATCTTCAAAGCAGGATTAAAAAAAATCACTAGATCTTCATTATTCTCAGCAAAACTTCTGAACATCTTATCAATACCTTTCATAGCACCTCTCAACCTTGCATATATTCTCAAGCTTTATTTTCATAAATGCAATATTTCATTAAAACAACTATTATATATGATAATGAAAAAAAGCCAGTAACCAAATGTAATTGATTGACTATTTGGGGCAGAAAAAGAATATTATTTTAACCTGACTTGAGCGCTTCTTTTTTGCTTAGTGATATTTGAGTTATAAATTCGCTCAAGTCAGGTTTAATTAAGTTAAGGAGTTGCCAATGGAACTTACTGGAATCGAAACACGGGTAATTGGATCTTTAATAGAAAAAGAACTGACTACACCGGATTATTATCCCTTAAGCCTGAACGCACTGCTGAATGCATGTAATCAGAAATCTAACCGGAATCCGGTTATGAACTTGAATGAGCAGGAAGTTTTGCAGGCTCTTTCTGCTTTAAAGGAAAAAGGGCTGGCGGTTTTTTCCAGCGGACAGGGGCAAAGGATTACTAAATACCGGCATTATGCAGATCATTATTTTTCGCTGGATCACCGTGAATTATCACTGCTGGCTGTGCTCTTTTTAAGAGGTGCTCAAACTCTGGGAGAATTACGCCTGCGCACCCAGCGCATGTATGATTTCAGTTCTCTGGAGGAAGTTCAGGATTATCTTACTAAACTTTCAGAACGGGAAGAACCTTTGGTAAAATTGCTGCCTCGTCAGCCCGGACAGAAAGAACAGAGGTATATTCACCTGCTAAATGTTGATTATTATGAAGATAAGACTGTAGAAAAAAACTCGCCGCAAATGGACGAGTTGATTGAACTGAAAGAAACTGTCACCATATTGCAAAAGGAATTGCAGGAACTTAGAGAAGATTTCTATAAATTAAAAGCAGAATTGGAATGAAATCGCATTCCTGAGCTAAAACCTTACGGATGGGCTTGTTCCTCCGTAAGGATTGACATGTTTCTGCCTACTGCTTATTTATTTTTCTATAACGTTCTTTCTCTTTTCAGGCAATTTAATTTTATTAACCGTTTCCTGTGATTTTCCCCTTGATTTTCTGCTATTATACAGCCTATCATTATATTTCACAACATAATATCTGCGTTATCAGTCCATAAGGCAGGCAAGGAGAGACGATGCTATGGGTTCCCATTACCTGTTTTTTAATTTTTTCAATTACACTCCTGAATTAGAACTATTGTTACAGTTAATTTTTAAAGAAATATGACGCTTAAAACAACTGCAAAGATCAAAGCAGGCAGCATATTCAAAACTCTTACATTCTTAATATTCATCAGCCTGAGTCCCATTGCAATCAGAAGCAATCCACCCACGGCTGTTACTTCATTTACAACATCCTGCTGAAAATAATTACCAGCATATCTGGTAAGCAGAGTTAAACCACCTTGATAGATCAAAAGCGGAATAACGGAAAACATTACGCCTAAACCCAGCGCTGCTGATAAAGCGATTGCTGAAAATCCATCCAGCAGCGACTTCGCCAAAAGAAGATGCGGAGAGTTGCCCAAGCCTTCTTCAATTGCGCCCAGAATGGTCATTGAACCCATACAGAAAAGGAGAAATGCCGTTATCAATCCTTCCGAAAAACGGCCATTTTTACTCCGGAACCGCTCCTCAATTTTTTTTGATAATTTCTCAATTCCACCTTCCGGATTGAGCAATTCACCCATAATAGCTCCCAGCACGATGCTGAATATCAATATCAGATAGTTTCCGGTTTTCATTGCCAGAGTAATTCCTAGAAATATAGTAAATACCCCGATTCCCTGAAAGACCGTTTCCGTTATTTTGGCCGGTAGCTTCCGGTTCAAAAACAAACCCACGATGCTGCCGATTATCACAGCTCCGGCATTGATTAAAGTTCCCAGCATATTTTTCTGTCTCCTTAAAAATTCAAATTAGCTGTCCTATCCTAAAAACAGCAAGATTTTTTTCTATATCCATTTAGTTCCAAAAAAAATTAGACAATTAACTTGACGTAATTATTGAAAGGAAGTGTCTTAATCATTGATGAGGTTAAATAATGGATATGGAAAATAGATTCAAAGATCTGAAGAGTAGAATGCAGAATGATCCGCAGCTGGTGCAAAAGGAACTGGAAGACCTGCTCAGTGTTTTACAGGCAGAAAATGATACTGATAATCAGTTTACCTGTTATCTGTTGCTGGCAGATGTTCAAACACATCTGGGAAAACTTGAAAATGCCCGCAATACACTGAACATTGCTGCCGCCATTCCGGAAGCAACAAATAATAAACGGCAACTGGCGAAGCTGCACAACAGTCTGGGTGTAATAAGCTGGTATCAGGGAAATTATTCAGAAGCCCTGGAAGAATATATGCTCCTGAAACAGTTCGCCGATGAATTGAAGGATGACAGGCTCCTCTTTAATGCCTATAATAATATCGGGATGATTTACTGGATCGAAGATGATTACCAGGGGGCGATTGACACTTATACCAAAGGACTGGAACTTTTAACGGATAAAAATTCCCACGATGCCGCCAATGCTTTTAATAATATTGGCATCTGTTATCTGAGAATGAGAAATTTCGAACTGGCGCTGGTTTATCTGAACAAAGGGTTGAATATATTTGTTAAAGAAAATGATCAAAAGCTCATAGCCAATTCTTACATCAATATCGCCAATTGCCATTTGGATAATAATGATCGATCCCAGGCTATCGCCTTTACCGAGAATGCCCTCAAAATCAAGAGGAAGATCAATGATCGATGGGGTATCTGTCACTGTCTTTCCTCAACTGCAAAATTATATCTGGCTGATGACCGTTTACCGGAAGCCTGGCAAGCTCTGGAAGAAGCTTTGCCCTTATCACTGGAGATCGGAGCAAAAGATCTCGCTCGCGAATGTTACTTTCTCACCAGTGATTATTATGAAAAAACCGGTGACTTTCAGAATGCTCTCAATAATTATAAAGAATTTACACAGTTACAGCATGAAATAACCCAGACAAATACTCAGAAACAGATTGCCGAGATGCAGAAAAATTTCGAACTGATTGAAAAAGAAAAGGAAAACGAAATATTCCGGCTCACCAATATCGAACTAAAAAAGAAAAATGAACTCATTTCCAGGCAGAAAAAGAGGCTGGATGATACTCTCAAGGAACTGAAAAGACTCAACAAGAACCTCCAGAAGGAAATTGATAAACAAATTGAACTGTTGCGGCATAAAGATCAGATGATCTCTCTGCAGTCAAAACAGGCTGCTATGGGGGAGATGCTTGCCTGCATTGCCCACCAGTGGAAACAGCCTCTCACAGGTATCAGTATGATCACCCAGAATCTGCAGGATGCCTGGGAATATGAAGAATTCAGCGAAGAATTCCTGTACCGCAATTGCCATAGCATTCTTGATCTGGTGAAATTCATGTCCAACACCATCAATGATTTCCGCGATTTCTTCCGCCCGGAACTCGAAGCAAATGATTTTGATTTGAAAGACGTCGTACAGAAAACCCTGCGCTTCGTCGAACATTCGCTCAAGCAGAGCAATATCAATATTGAATTGGATATGGAAGAGATTTCAGTGCACGGTTTTCCGAATTATTACAGCCAGGTGGTGATGAACATCTTAAATAATGCCCGGGATGCTCTGGAAGAAAAGAAGGTTGCTGCTCCCTTGATCAGGATTAAAACTTTCCAGTCACCCGTGAATAAGAAGTCGGTTCTAACCATTGAGGATAATGCCGGCGGTATTGATCCGGCTAATCTGAAGAAGATTTTCAATGCCTATTTCTCCACAAAATCCCGCGAAAAGGGTACCGGACTGGGCTTATACATGTCCAAACTGATAATAGAAAAAAATATGCACGGGAAACTCTCCGTGAAAAATACCTCTACAGGAGCCTGTTTCCGCATCGAAATTTGATCATTTGGAGTGCATTAGCTCCCGCTAATGCATGCGGCGATAACCGCAGAAGATAATCCACTCGCTAAGTCCTTGTACGACAATAAATTGTTGGAACAGACCTATGTGTCTGTCCGGAAGAATTGGGTAAACACACAGGTTTACCCGTACAATTAATTTGGGAATTGAAGAGGTTAAACACACAGGTTTACCCGTACAATTAAAGGGGAAATTAATTGGGCGAACACACAGGTTCGCCCGTACGAAAAATGACATTGTAGGGGCAGACCTATGTGTCTGCCCTCATATATTCAAACCATTGCAAAACTTAAAACCAGAAACTGTTAAAAAATATCTCCACTGGAAACCAGCTCTCTAAAATCCCCTGCTTTTCTACATCAAAAACCTCCAGCCAGCCGCGGTCTATGATCTCTTCAACTGGCATCGCACCATATAGCAAAGCGCTCATACCCCTGATATCCGCCTTAAAATCAGCAGTTACATTAGCATCCACCTTTTCCATTACCGCTTTCCCGTTAACTGCAGCCAGTTGAAAAATACCATTATTCCATTCACACATCTCATCAGTAACTTCGTATGTGAGTTTGTCTTTACCTGATATCCTGATGTCCTTAAAAGCAGAGATAACGTCCACAACCCGCACCATCCATGCTCCTTCGCTCATTTTGATCTCATATTCCTTGTTATTATCCTGGAACCAGTTGTAAAAATTCACTCCCATAGATATAGGCATCGTGAAACTTCCAATCTGATCCCTGTGCCTGGCAAAGTACTGAAAGAAAAGCTTTCTGGAAGTTATATCTGTCCATCTCACATCGTTCATCCTGATATTCTGGTCCTTTTTCACGTAACGGCAGCCGGCCTTTACTTCGCCTTTATATTTTACCAGCAATATAAGATCATCCTGAAACAAATGCTCCCGCCAACCCGGATATAATTCGTCATAAATGACCATACCATTATATTTTAAGGCTTCTTTACTGATAAAATCCACGAACTCCTGCTGCGCCTGAGCGCTGTTACTGCGCTCCACCTGCCAGTTATCGTCTGTCGTAAAATTCAGATAATGCGCTATAGCTGCTCCTCCAAATTTGAACATAATTTCTCTATTGGTGGCAACATATCCGAATTTCCTGTAAAATGTTTCCTTAAAGGGCTGTAAGGAACTTACCGGCAGATCATTTTCAAGGCAGTCTTGAAATGTCTGCTTAAATAACGCTTTCACGTAGCCCTTATTGCGATATTCAGGATAGGTTGCCACATTTCCGATGCCGGACATAGCTTTAACCACTCCCCTCACGCTCTGTTTCAGGCGATGATTGATCAATCCTGAAACCATTTTCCCGTCTTCCTCCAGCACCAGGCAATGCTCCACGTTCATCCATTTCAGCTTTTCATCTTCTATTTCCTTATCCTTCCATTCACCGAAGGCATAATCTGAAAGCCGGTTATAAAGCTTTTTCTCTTCACTGGTGATCTTACGTATTTCCATATTTTCTCCCATATTTCATATTCTCTATATTCTTTTCGCGCTGTCTTTTGCGCTGCTCATAAAATCTTGCTTCCCTTTGCAGTTTAACAAAATTCTCATAGCGTTCCAGGGTTAATTCTCCCTTCTCAATCGCTGCCTTGATCGCACACCCGGGTTCCGTTTCATGCTGGCAGTTCCGGAACCGGCATTGCGGGATCAATTCCACGATATCCGAAAAAGTTCTGTCCAGTACTTCTTCATTAACCGAAAGTTTTATATCCCGCATCCCGGGATTATCAATCAAAATTCCGCCTTCCGGCATAATGATCATCTCGCGGCTGGTAGTTGTATGCCTGCCGCGTTTATCGCCTTCGCGCACGTAACTCACATACTGTTTTTCCTCGCCCAGCAGACGGTTGATGATTGATGATTTACCCACTCCCGAAGAACCGGTGAACGTAACCGTTTTTCCGGGCTTGATGTATTGCCTGAGTTCATCAATGCCTTCATTCTGCAAAGCGCTTATCACGTGAAGCGGCATGCCCTGCACCACAGATTCCGCTTCGCTCAGATACCATTGAACATCATCACATAGATCAGCTTTATTCAAAACGATCACCGGATTCGCACCGCTGTCCCAGATCAAAGTAAGATACCTTTCCAGCTTGCGCAGATTAAAATCCCGATCCATGGACATGATTAGAAATACCGTGTCAATATTTGCCGATATCACCTGTTCTTCCGAAGTGCCGTTCTTGGTGTAATTCCTGCCATAAGTATCTTTCCCTTTGCGGGAAAATTTACTCTGCCGAGGAAGTACGACCTCAATGAATACCTTATCAAAACCAGGCTCCCGCCGGAAAAGTACCCAGTCGCCCACCGCAGGCAGTTCCTCGCTGGCAAATATGTTCTCAAAAAGCTTATCCGAAAGCAGAGCCTGTTCTTCACCTTCTTCCGTGAAAATCCAGTAAAGATTCTTCTGCTCCTGTGCCACGCGCCCTCTCTGCCAGCCCCTATCCTTATATTGCTCAAAATCCACTGCAAAAAATGAGTTCCATCCAATTTCATCCAGTCTCAAAATAACCTCCAGGTCTTAATAGAAATTGAAAATTACTTCTTTCAATCTTCCATTCAAAATTCACAATTCATCATTTAAAATTGCTCTTAAGCAATTTTCGAACCGCCTTCCTGCCTTTGCGTTTAAACCAGCTTTTTGCTCTCGTATGTGCTTCATCCGGATGAGCAGGTCTTTTCCGGTTATAAAGCTTCTGTGCACTTCTTCTCATGTTTACCTCCCGGTTAAATTTTTGACGCCATTTCCTGAAACAAAAAAAGGTTTCAGGACGCTAGTCCCGAAACCTTATGGAATTTATTTCCAGATAAAATTATAGCGGAACCAGCATTAAATCACTCTCCAAGTTCTGCTGACCCGCTAAATCTTTATGTTTTGCCGATATTATATACCGGATAGATTAAATTCAAATAGCTGCTCAGCAGTTCAGGTCAGTTCTAACCTTCCTGTCATATTATTCATAATACCTCCTTATTTTTTATTTGAACCAAAAACATAATTTTGCCCTCTACTTGTAAAGCAATTTCTTAATGTAGATCAAACTTTCCAGTTTGATACTCACGCAAGTGCACCGCTGGCGTACCCGCAAGTGGGGCGCTTTTACGACTCACGATTCACGATTCACGACTCACGTATTTATGACTGTATTGACAGTTTTCTGCCCATTTCCATATTGACATATATGGAAAAAATAAAAGAACTCGAAGGTATTGTAGAACTTAGCCATCAGAACAGACCCGGTGTCTGGATCATGCCATTTGTGCGCGAACTGGGTTATTATGATCTGGATTTCAGCACTTTCCGGAAACATGACCTGCAGAACGGCAGCCGCATAAAGTTTACTACCAATGGCAACAGGATTGCCGAAATTATCTCTATCTGCGATATGAAACCGGAAGATTACCAGTACCGAAAAAGCAAACATAAGCAGACCGTGATCAGCCCGAACCAGCGCTTTGATTTTGGCGCTTCCCAGTTTCCCTCTTTACGCGTTCTGGATATGCTGGTGCCCATTGGTCTTGGCGCTCGTGCACTTATAATTTCTCCACCACGTGCCGGTAAAACCGTGTTTCTGGAACAACTGGCGATTGAACTGGGCAAAAAACCGGAAGTCGATAAACTTCTGGTGCTGCTGATTGATGAACGTCCTGAAGAAGTTACTTCTTTCCGCCGTAATACCGATGCCGTCGTCTATCACAGCGATATGGATAACAAAGCGGAAACACATGCCCGCCTGGCAGAACTAATGCTGAAGAATATCGAACTGGAACTTGAATGCGGAAATAATATCGTAGTACTTCTGGACAGCCTCACGCGTTTGAGCCGTGCCACTAATCAGGATAACCGCAGATCTGGTTCGCGCATCATGAGCGGTGGACTGGGCACGAATGCCATGCAGCTGCCCCGCAAACTTTTAGGTCAGGCTCGTAATCTGGAAAACGGCGGTTCCTGCACCATCATCGCCACGATCCTCAAGGATACCGGCTCCCGCATGGATGACATCATTTTTCAGGAATTCAAAGGTACCGGTAACTGCGAAATTGTTCTCGATGCCAACCTCGCTTATGAACGCATCTATCCTGCCCTCGATATCCGCGCCAGCGGTACCCGTCACGAAGAACTTCTCCTGGCAAAGGACGAATATGAAAAAGTGCAGTACCTGAGACGGCTGCTGCTCAAAAGAACTCCTCAGCAGGCAATTAATGACCTGCTGCGCATGATGGAAATACACCTTACAAATAAAGAACTCTTACAGACGCTTTAAAAATATGAGTATCAGGTCATTGAAGCCTGGCAACAGTAATGTCAGGCTGGCATATCTATTTACCGCTCTCGAGTCTTTTGGACATGGTATCTGGATGGGTAACGTTCTCAGCCTGTATATTGTTCTACTGGTTGAAAATTCGCAAGGTATCCTGGGATTAAGCGGTAATGAACTTCTGGGAATCACTGCCGGTGTTTCCGGCGTTGCCATGACTGCTATCGTTTTCCCTGCCGGCTGGCTGGTAGATAATTATTCCCGTGACCGGATTTTAAAGATTGCTGCTCTTGTGGGGATTTTTGCCGTTTCTACTCTTGCTCTGGCAAATGGCATCATCCCGATTCTGATCGCCCTCTTTTTCTGGGGCGCGTTTCAAGGGATGAGCCGTCCTGCTTTTGAATCTATCCTGGCAGATTCCCTGCCTTCCGGTTTCCGCTCCGGAACTTATTCCAGAATTCATCTCGTACGCCAGTTCGCTATGGCGGCTGGTCCGTTTCTCAATGTTCTGCTATTTATCTGGTTCGGTGATAAATGGGATTTGACTGTTCTGAAATCAGTTATGACCATCGGTATTTTCATTTCTCTGATCTCAACTTTTGTGCTTTTCTTTTTCAAAACTGACCGGAGCCTGGGTGAAGAAAGTGAATCGTTGTACCTGGCTGCTGCTGAACTATCCGCAGAACATACTGAAAAACAGACTCTGGCAGCACGCCGCATCCCTATCCTGCTGGTTACTTCCAACGTGATGATCGGTATGGGTGCCGGGATGTCTATCAAATTCTTTCCCGTGTTTTTCCGTTCGCTTTATGGTATGAAACCAGTTTCTGTGCAGATCATCATGGGACTCACGGCAATTTTTACAGGATTATTCGGATTGCTGGCGCAATATATGTCCCGGAAAAAGGGGAGAGGAGAAATGATCTTCGCCGTGCAGTTTTCAGCCACGATCTGTCTCATAATTATTGGTTTCTATCCTGCCATATATTTGCTGATCCCGCTCTTTATTCTGCGCGGCTCACTTATGAATGCCGCCCAGCCACTCAGCCGTTCCATTCTCATGGACGTGGTCCCCAAAAAACACCGCGGAAAATGGAATTCTGTGGAAACCATAGCCTGGGGACTTTTCTGGAACGCCTCCGCTGTCATCGGCGGATTCCTCATAGGTGACAACAATTTCCAACGCTGCTTCTTCATCACCGCCGGTATATATCTAATAGGAACTATCCCCATCCTGATGCTGATCCCCCTCGTAAAAAAAGAAACCTACACCGTTCTCTAAGTCCGCTTAGTCCACTTCGTTCACCAGGTTCACAAAGTTTTCTCTCTCGATCACCAATCTCCGCTCCTACCTGATTAAAGTTCCATTACTTGAAAATATGTAATATGATTTCAGAAGTACATTTTTTAAGTAATAGTAACCAAAAAAAACATCTGTTACATCTTAAATAACACGATGAGCTTCATTGTCATATGGAGATTGTCAGATCGTTTGATCGATAGTCTAACATGAATTATTTATTAAATATGTTAGAGAAAGAGAGGTGAGGGAATATGCTATTTGAATAAAATTATAAATGATATGAAACAAATATGGATAATAAATATTAAATATTGTTATCATACTCTTCATAATATCCTGATTTATTTAATATGTGAAAATTTTATAATACGGTGAATAATATATAATATTGTCTAAACAAATCCAGACGTCAAAAAGTTATAAATGAAATAATTATCTTGACAATTAAACAAGAAATTGTAGACATTAACAATAAAATGTAATTAATAAAAAAATAGATAAATAGTAAATGGGGGGTATCGTGCGAAATATCTATTGGTATGAGGGACTTTTTTTAGGAGAAGAACATTTTATCAGTTTAGAAAATAGTATCAGGGAAGAGTTCAAGAAAGAAGCCGAAGAAATAAATCGCTATTTTTGGGGTATAGAAACCTTTGAAACGGATCTGCCCAAATTAGAAAAGGGAATATTGAGTCTGCAAAAATTGAGATGCGTTTTTTCTGACGGAAGCCGCTTGGATAGTGAGGTTAATTGTGTTATAATAGATAAGGATTTAAATTCTTTAAAAGAAAGAATGAGTAATTTTCAAACCGTTTATTTAGGTTTAAGAAAAACAACGGGCAATGTATTAGAGATAGAGGACAAGTCAGGACAGAATACAGGTAATAGATATGTACGCAATGGGCTGATGCCTGAAAGAGAAAGCAGCCAGGTTGAGTACTTGAAATATCAGGTGTTTCTATTTACGGATGATATGATTCCCCAGACCAATTTATATTTATTGATGCCGATTTTAAAGATAAGATATTCAGGAACAGGATATATTATAGATGAGAGTTATGAACCACCCCGCTGCCATATAAGTGATTCGATATATCTAAAATCTATGTTACATGAATTATATGATAAGCTTAACGATCTGCACAGAGAATTAACCAGGCAACAGCTTCCTGATAAATTACTAAAAGGTCAGATGCTTGGTGATCAAGTGCTTGGATTGTTTAAATTGAATGCTATAAGTGATAAACTAATAGAGTTACGTCTTGCTTTGGATATGGGTGGAAAAGGAATCAGCCCTTTTTGGTTATACGTAAAACTTCGTGTCATAATTGGGAGATTATCAACATATTATCAATCATTACCAGAAATCAGTGTATTTGGTGAATCAAAATCAGAAGACATTAACCTTATAGCATACAATCATGACGATTTAAGACCAAGTATAAACTCAGGAATGAGTTGTGTAACGCATATAGTACATAGTCTATATCAGAAGCAGGAAAATATGCTGCATCTTGAGCGTAATGAAGACGGATATTATTTATCAAAAGGAAAAATAGCAGATTCAATATGGAAAGCCGAAAGATTATATCTAATGCTATCTTCAGTAAGTCTTTCAGAAAGTGACTGCAAATATGTCAGCCGTTTTGCCAAGTTAGACTCCGGTCGTCGCATTAATAGAACTGTTAATAATGCTAATGATGGAGTTCCATTAAGATATGACCAGACTCCGGTTGGTTTAGCAAGAGGGAAAGATCGGGTGTTTTATTTCTCAATTGATAAGAGTAGCCCAAAATGGCGAGATATAGAAAACGAAGGCAGTTTTGGCTTTTTCTATGAGATTCTAACAAAATCAGATAAGGTTAGTATTATAGCTTTGTAGGAGGGTAAGGTTTTTGAAATATATTGATTATTATTCTGAGTTATTACATTGTGTAATTACCAAGACAGGAAAGGAACTTCATAGCATAGAAGAATTTAAAAAAGAGCTAATCAATAGTCTTGACCAGATAAAAGATAATATGACAAAGGCAAATATTGACAGGCAGATAATTGAGCATTACACAAATTTTGCTGTTGTAGCTTTTATAGATACATACATGCTAAATTTTATTCTCGACGGAGACAGAGAAGGGCGAATCTGGTGGCTGCAAAATTCATTACAATCACAAATATATGAAATTAATGATGCTGGTGTAAAATATTATGAAAAGATAAAAGATATAGATGCAATGACAGGTAAAAAACGCATTGATCTAATGGAGTTTTATTTATTGATATTATATCTGGGATTTGAGGGACAATATGATGGAACTGAGAGACTTGCCATAATAAGAGGATATGCAGAGAGATGCGGTTTGAAAGAGAAATTGAATGATTCAAGATTAGGTTTTAAAAGCCAAAATAACATTATACATAAAAAGGAGAAAGGAAAAGGGAAAGGGAAATATCAAAAAATATATCTACATCTTTATTATGCGGTTTTGTTTCTTATTGCAGTAATAACTTATTTTTCAGCTATGATTGGTTTATCAGGAGTGATGAGATGATGCAGGCAGAAGATTTAATATTATACTCTTATCAAAATTATTTTAGACTTTCTGTTATACAAATGGCAGCAATATCAATATTATCATTATCTATATTTTTCGTTTTTATGAAATTTTTCGGAAAATCAATTAAGAAAAAAGGATTAGCTGGTTTAAAAGGTTCAAAAAGTAGTTCTATAGATAATACCGCATTTCTTAAGAAGAGCTGGGAATCCAATATAGACGAATTACGTAATATTTCAAAAGGTAAAGAAAATTATTTATATCTTCAGCCCTGGTTTATGTTATTAGGTAAGTCGGGAAGCGGTAAAACAAATATTATGCATAGTTTATGTGTTAAATCCAACTCAGTTATGACAGTCATGAACAAGGAATCAAGTGATTTATCGGAAACTAAAGCAACCAGGAGTTGTGACTGGTGGATGTTTAATGAAATGATAGCCTTGGATTGTAGTGGTCGATATACGACTTTTAGTAATAATGAAGATAAAAAAGAATGGGAGATGCTGGTTCGTCTGCTGGCAAAGGAAAAACCCGAAAACGCATTAAACGGGATAATAGTTGTTAAGGATGTTGAAGATTTATTAAGTTGTAATGAAGGAATGCTTAAACAGGAAGCAAACGACCTTAGAGAACGCATTGAATATGTTAGCAACGCAATTAATAGTCAACTTCCTGTATATTTGATTATCAGTAAAATCGATAAGAAAAGTTCATTTGCTTCTTTTATTAGTAATCTTTCAAAAGAACAGAAAATCATGATGGGAGGAGATATAGAATCCGGTAACTGGAAGGAAGGTTTTCGAGCTCTCAGCGGGAAGATTAACGAGAGTATATATAACATACAACTGGATATTTATAAACAGAAAGGGCGGGAATTACCGGATCTTTTATTATTAAACCAGGACATCAGTCAGATTAACCGACGAATTGAGATACTTCTGGAACAATTAATTGGAGCTAATAAATACAGAGGGCAGGGGCAGCTTAAAGGAGTCTATTATAGCAGTTCACAATTCAAAAATCAGGATGGAGAATTTGAGGATGTATTTATTAACGGTATTTTTGGGGGAATGAAACAACCAGATATTGTTCCAATAAAAAAAATCAAAATAATATCCCGAAAGAATATTGCTTTCACAATAATCATGATTTTTATAATTACCATTAATGTCTTTGCCTTGAATAAAATAGATAATATCAAGATGAATTATAATAGTCTGATGAAAACAGGAATACTATCTATTGCATACGATAATACTACAACGCTTGATATGCTGCTGAATCGTTTTTCACTCTTGTTCTTTCCCGAAACTGCAAAGATAAAAAAAATAAAGGATAACAAGTATTTAAATATATATAGAAGCCGTATAGAACAAGATATAGATTTTAATAATCAAGATAAGAAACTAAAATATTATTATTATCTGGTCTATTCTCTCGATGGTGTTTATATTGAGTGTTTTGAAGTGATAGAAGAACTGAAACAAATGGGATGGTTTAATGATGACTTTAATGAGGAAGTTTATAAATACATAGATTATTATAGCAATATAATAATGAATAATAATAATAAAGAGGAGATTGATAAAATTTTATCCGATATAAATATCAAAGTAAATATAACTAAATACAATAGAATTATACAAGCTGCCTGGAAAAATCAAAATAATGTTGATATCGACCAAAAGCAAGCTGACTGGCTGGAAGTTTTGCATAAAATGGAAGAATTATGGCCAGAATAATAAACTGATGGTGAAAAATATGGTATTTAATACAGTAGCATTAAGAGAATCGAAAACTCTGTTAGAGAATTATCCCAATAATAGTGAATTATATTATGCCATAGATGATGAAATCAGGAAATTAAGAGATGTTAATTCTAACGGGTATTTAAGTGTAGATTGGGGTAAGATAATTGATGATTCGATGAAGCTACTGGAAAATGAGGCAAAAGATCTGAAGGTTTGGGGAAACCTGTCTTTGGCAGTGTTAATAGAACTTGGTTTAGAGAAATATATGGAAACGATAGAATTGCTGAACTTTTTCGTGACTAATAGCTGGGAAATGCTTTATCCTCCGGCAAAGAGAATGAGAGGGCGTAAGAACTCTTTAGAATGGTGGTATCAGGAAAGTATAAAGGTTTTAGAGCTTGGTGATATTATCAGGAAGGATTTAGATGCAGGAGAAGCTGTATTAGAGGAAATTTTAAAAAAGAAGAAGAAGGACAAAAATAGCGATGAAGAGACAAAGGAGGAAAAGGAATTTAATGAGATAAAAAAGAAGAGTGAAGAAATATTGATTTTAGTAGATATAAAAAAGATTAAGATGAAAAAGAAAGAACGGGATGATTTTTTTTTAATGTTGCAAAATCTTGAGGATAAACTATATGAGGAAGGACTAAGTATAGAATTCTCAAAATTAACCGAATTGATGTCATTAAGAATTGAGGAAATCAATTTTTACAATGAAGTTAAACACGAAGCAAAAAAAGTTTTAGATACAATATCCGGGAGTAATAACGAGAAGAGTAATAAAGATGCAAAAAATGCTGTTGCTAAAGAAAACAACCGTAATGTAAAACCTCCACAAGAAGAAAACCAGAAAACTACTCCGCAAGCAACAAAAAATATTGATAATGCAAAGCAGGATTATTCGGAAATGACTGAACGGGCTCTGCTAAAGGAAGCAATAAGACCGTTAAGAGTGTATTATCAAAAGCGAAAAGAAAACAATAAAGTTGATTATAAGATTTTGGAAATTAATGAATTTATTTCCAGAATTGAAACGGAAGATAAACCTGAAATTCAAGGTAAAAACCTGTTTACTCATTTGTCTGCTCCCCAATTCAGAGATAAAGCATCACAATTAAGTGATGAAGGTAAATGGCAGGAACTGATAAATGAATGCAGTGAACAAATGAGAGAATATAAATACTGGTTTGATCTTGATTATTATATTTATCAGGGTTTACTGGGATTAGGTAAAAAGCAGCAAGCGGAAGCATTAATAAACCGGACCAAAGCTTTTATAAAATCTTTGGGAGAAGAAATACTGAATTACAAATTTAATGATGGAAGTGAATTAGCGTCGATATTCACCCGTACCTGGCTTCAGGAAGAAGTAAAAGAGGGACCAGCAAAAGAAGACGTTATTAGCGAGCCAGAGAAGGTGATTAATGTACAAGAGAGTCTGAAAGAACGGGGAGAGATGCTGGTAAGTTCCAATAATTTAATGGCAGCAATAGATATGATCAGAGAAGAAATATTACAATGCCAGAGTAAGCGTGAAGAAGCAGAATTGATAGAGCTGGCTGCTCATTTTTTTGAAATAGCAGGGAAAAATGATATGGCTTTAGAATTATTACAGAATTGTTACTATATGATGAAAAATACTATTTTGAGAGACTGGGATAAGGAGATGCTGGTTGAAATCATAGAAAAGATACTGGAGTTAAAATCATCCTTTAAAGGTAAAATAGATATATCTGAAGAAGTTCTTAAGGCGGAGTTAAGAGAATTAGAACCATTAGAATCAATAGTAAGGAGGAAATAATGAGCGAAACAATAGCTCCACGAACCAAGGTGAACATTAAGTATGGTCAGGATTCAAAAGGAAAGGGAGGGACAGAATTACCTGAGAATATTCTCGTATTAGGTAATTTCAGCGGACGAGAAAGCGATGAGGAATTATCAGAGATGGAAGCTTTTGAGATCAATAAGAAAGAAGATCTGAATAAAGTCCTCGGAAAATTACAGGTAGAAATAAAAACTACTGTAAAAGACCGTTTGAGAAACGATGGAGAAAGTGAAATTCCCATTAGTATCAAAGTGTCTAAGATGAGTGACTTCGAACCAGATCATATTGTGGAAGAAGTTCCGGAATTAAAGAAGCTTATGGAACTTCGTCAGGCTCTTAAGGATTTTAAATCAAATCTGAACAGTAGAGAATTTAAAAACAGAATTCAAGGACTGGTTAATAATCCTGATGAAATGAAATCAATTCTGGATTCTCTGATTGAAGCCAGTGAGGAGCGTTAAGATGGAAAAAGAGCAGGAAAAAAAATTACAGGAAGAGATTTTAGAAGAAAAGGATCAGGTGGATCTTTTATATGATCTGGTGAAAGAACAGGAGTCATATAAAGATAAGACAGAATTTACCGGATTATTGCAGAAAGTAGTAAGTTTCGTTTTGGATAATAAGGAAGAAAAGATCTCGACCAGAACTATTGATAATATGATAGCGGATCTTGATGAACAACTATCAGGTCAGGTTGATGCAATACTTCATAACGAAACATTCCAGGAAATAGAAGCTGGCTGGCGTTCTTTGCGTTATCTTATAGACCACACAAATTTTAATGAAAACATCAAAGTGCGATTACTGGATATATCAAAAGAAAATTTGTTAGAGGATTTTAAAGATACTATGGATATTGAGAATTCTGGTTTATATAAACACGCTTATACTGATCAATATAATACTGCCGGAGGTATTCCGTTCGGAATGATCGTAGGTAATTATTATATTAGTAATTCTTCCGATGATCTGTCACTCTTAAAAAATCTGGCTAGTGTTGCTACTGTGGCACATGCCCCCTTTATAGGTGCTGTATCCAGTGAATTCTTTGGGAAAAGTAATATGAGTGAATTAGATAAACCCAAAGTAATAGAAGATGATTTAAAGGACAGTAATAAATATTCAGCCTGGCGCTCATTCAGAGAAACAGAAGATGCACGTAATGTAGGATTAGTTATGCCCCAGTTTCTTTTAAGGACACCTTATGGACCAGATAGCGTAAAAGCCAAAAACTTTAACTATAAAGAGAAAGCAGGTGACAAGCATGATGATTATCTTTGGGGAAATGCTGCTTTTGGATTCGCTTCCTGCGTAACACGAAGTTTTGCAGAAACACGATTAGGATGTAATATAATCGGAGAAGATTCAGGAGGCAGAGTAGATGATTTGCCAATATACAGTTATGAAAATATGGGAATCGAGCAGACAAGGGTCCCAGTAGAAGTTCAACTGGATGATCGGATGGAACAGGTATTATCGGAAGCGGGATTTTTACCACTTGTTGTAAAAAAAGGCACCAGCACGGCTACATTCTATTCTTCTAATTCCATTCAGAAAGTAGATGAAAATCAGGTTGACAAGGATCTGCAGACTAATCAACGTTTAGGAGCAATGCTCTCCTATAACTTTATCCTATCCCGGTTTGCACATTACTTAAAAACAATTCAGAGATCTAATCTAGGTTCTTCAAAAGACCGAAATGCTCTTCAAGATGAATTGAATAAATGGATCATACAGTATAAATCACCTGAGTCAGCATTGCCTGCTATCAAGGCTAAACAGCCTTTAAAAGAAGTAAGCGTAACAGTAACGGATTCTCCTGGAGATCCGGGATGGTATAAAATAAGTCTGGAATTAACTCCCCATTATAAATATCAGGGAGCGGATTTTACATTGAGCTTAGTCGGCAAAATAGAAAAAAACAAGTAAAGGAGGAATTATGCCGCAGAATGCATATCTTTATGTGACAGGAGTGAATCAAGGAGAGATCAAAGGCGATGTTATTAAGACTGGTAAGGAGGACAGCATACGTGTTTATGCACATGAGCATATTGTTGAAATCCCCACAGATCTGCAAAACGGACAGCCAGTAGGAGAAAGATTTCATAAGCCTTTGCGTATTTTAAAAGCCAAGGACGTTTCTACTCCCAAGTTGTTTCAAGCGAATTTTACCGGAGAGAAGCTTCCCGAAGTGGAACTTAAACTATTCCGTATAACGGATGGCAAGGAAGAGCATTACTTCTCGATAAAGCTGGAAAATGCTATTATCGTAAAGATCAGAGAATGGTCTGAGAGTTCATTGTTACCTAATAATGAGCCTGACATGGAAGAAATATTCTTTTCATTTCAGAAGATAACCTGGCTTTATTTACCTGAGAATATCGAAACGTATGATGATTTTAACGAAACATTTTAGCTGATTAAGCTTATATGCGGGTGCAGCAGTTAACGGCTGCACCCGTGGAGATTGAAATGAGAATAAGATTTTTAGAACGTTTGCAAAAAAGCAAAGATGGTCTATTGGTTACGAGTACGGAGAATGATATAAAAAAAGATATCAAAGAACATCTGGAAAAAATTCTTAATACAAGAAAAGGCAGCGCCTTGATAAATGAAGAATATGGGATGGATGACTGCACCGTTCTTGAAATAAAAGAAAAACAGGAAGGAGATGGAAAAGAGATAATTAATTATGAAGCTATCCAGAGATCACTTCGTAAGCTTATAACGGATTTCGAACCTCGGATAAAAGTACCACGGGTCACGATGGGTAAGGATATTGATAGTAAAGGAAGATTACACTTTAAAGTAGAAGCAAGACTTGAAAGAGATAATATAGATATAGCTACTAATCTGGAAATAGGTAAGAAATGGGAAACAGAGTAGTATTATGAATAGATTCAGAGATTATTTTATCAATGAACGAAGTAGTTTAGGAAAGAGAGCTGAGTATTTTGCAGAAAAATATCCTGATCTGGCGATACAGTTAAAAAGCGGTGCAAGAGACAATGATCCGGATGTAGAACGTTTACTGGAAGGGCTGGCATATTTGGCAGCAAATCTTCAATTAAAAATAGATAGTGAAGTGCCGCTCCTGGTTAATAAACTGGCAGAGCTTGTTTTTCCTCAAGTTACGAGAGTATTTCCGAGTATGACAATATTCAAGTTTACCGGTACCCGAAACATGAAAGAAGAACAGAAGATCAGCAGGGGATCTTTAATACAATCTGAAAAAGTAGATAATACACGATGTGTTTATAGAACTTATGAAGATGTAACAGTGAAACCATTAGAGGTCAGAAAGTTTGAATATAATGAGATAGAAGGAAAAGAAAGTATAATAATAGAGATAGCTGGTAATATAAAGAATATGTCTGAATTGAAAGAATTGGAGTTTTATACTAATAATATTGATGTAGAGGCAGATTTCTTGTATCTACTCAAGAATTTTGTGAAGAAAGTTGAATTTAGATGTGGAACATCCATTATAGAAGTAAAAGGCGAGGAAAATATCCGGACAAAGCTGCAATATCAAAAAGATAATCTGGAAAAAGAATTTCAGTCCGGTTATCATATACTTCAGCGGTTTTTTGTTTGCCCGGAAAGTTTTTATATGTTCATCATTAGTGGAGGAGATAAACTACAATTTACAGAAAACTTCGAAAAATTATCAATAATTTTGCATCTTGATTCATCATATAAAGATGAAGAGCTTTCAATAACCAGGCAGAAATTGAAAGAAATCAGCAAAGAAAACGTACTTCTTAATTGTGTAGCCGGGATCAATATATACGAAGATAAAGCAGTTCCAATTAATGTGGAAGACCTTTCTAAACGGCATGAAGTAAATATGGAAAGAAATCATCAGAATATATATAAAATAACAAACGTTGAAGGCTCAACAAAAGATGGAAGCAGGGAATATCAGAACTGGAGTGAAAAACGGATTGATTTAGAGAATTCTTATGAAACAATAAAATATAAAGACAGTAAGGGCAGGAATCGTTTATATCTGCAGTTGGAATCGTCAAAAGAGGAAGAGCAAAAAGAAATTCTTCATATAAGTTTATTATGTACGGATGGCGAATTATGTAAGAAACTAAAAAAGGGGAGGATTAATACAGGAAGTGATAATATTCCCGCCAATGTCGAAGTAAGAAATGTAACCAATCCGACGTATGAATATGATCCCTTCATCGAAGAGGATGAAAAATTCTGGAAGTTTATTTGCCAGTACAATTTCAATATTGGTAGCCGACTGAGTGTAGAAGATCTGCGGAAATTGCTGGAAATGTATGTACCTGAAAATAAGAGGTCATTAGGTAATAAGGAAAGGCAGCGTTTAGACAGCATAGAAGAATTAATGATCAAGAAAGAGAGAAAACTGCATTGTGGATTTCTTGAACAGGGATTAGTATTGTCTTTAAGAATCAAGGAAGAATATGTAACAGAAAAAGGAGTAGGAGATATAATGTTATTCGGAGAGGTACTAAGATATTTTCTGGAGATAGTTCGACCTTTAAATAATTATCTGAGATTAGAAATAAGTTCAGGCAAGAGAGATATGATCAGGAGCTTTGATTAATACATGGCTGAATCCATTTTAAAGCAACAGGATCTGCATGCTGTTATTGAACAAATAAAAAAGATAACAGGCTGCAATACTGAAAATGTTTGGAAAAAAATTCGCATAAGACCTGAAGCGAGTTTTAGATTTCCCAGACAGGATATATCTTCAATCAAGTATAATAGTAAGAAAGACAGATATGAGATTGAAGTAACTTTTTTGGGATTATATGGCGTATCATCTCCATTACCGGCACATTATACGACAGATTTACTGGAAGAATACGGAGATGAAATTGAGGAAAATTGCATAGTCCGTGATTTTCTTGATTTGTTAAATGAGGTAATTTATAAGAAGTATTATCTAATAGACCATAAAAAGTATTTAGGATTAAGATACTGGGCAGATAAAAGTAATAAAATTAAGAATGTATTTAAAAGCCTGAGTGGAGATTTCTCGGAATCAAGTGATGAAGAGTCTTTAAAATTGGATTTACTCGAATATTATGCCCAGAAAACACGCTCAAAATATAATCTGGAAAGAATGTTAACGACACTTTTAAATAAGGAAGAAATATCAGTACACGAAAATATGGAAACTATCTATAAGATATCTAATACCGAATTGAACAGATTAGGTAGGGAAAACAATGTTGCAGGAAATAATATTTATCTGGGAAGTAAAAAACGTATAAACAGCAGTAAAATTGCAATAGAAATCATTATTTCCAACCTGGAAGAAATGAGAGAATATTTTTCTAATAAAAAAGAACTGATAGAAATGGAGCTAAATACATATCTCGGGGATATAATCGAATTCGAAATTTTTTTGCTGGTTTCTGGAAAGATAATGGAAAAAACGCTGATTGGGGTAACCGGTCATCAGTTAAGCATTAACAGTATATTGGGCAAAGCAACTAATTTGGATAATTATAAGATAAAATTATATGATAGTGAACTAATGAGGAGTTAAAATGAATGAAGTGAATGTGCGCAAGTTGTTCAGCAAATTAAATGCTTACTGCATGAACTCAATGCAATCAAGCGCAGGGATGTGCGTAAGTAATGGTAATTATGAGGTCACAATAGATCATCTTCTGTATAAGCTATTAGATAACCTGGAATCGGAAATAGCCTTAATACTGGAAGCCAATGAGATCGAAATAAGCCGTTTAAGCAGACAGATATTGAAGAGTATTGAGCATCAGAAAACTGGAAACAGCAGCAAGCCTTCATTTTCCAGGCAACTTATTGAACTTTTTGAAGAGAGCTGGATGTTCTGTTCGTTAGAACTTGAAGAATATAAAATTAGTTCCGGAATAATACTTTTAACCTTATTACGTAAAAGGTCTTTAAGTGCCGAATTAGATTATTATGAGCTGTTATCATCATTAAGCTCAGACAGAATTGTAAAGGATTTTTCAGAGATAAGCTTAAAATCAATTGAATTAGAAAAAGAGAAGCGATTTGTTCAAGAGCAGAGGGGTAAAAGTCATACAGAAGATTTTATCGGGAAATATTGTCGCGATATAACTAAAGAAGCAGAAACCGGTAAAATAGATGCAGTATTTGGGAGAGATATGGAAATACAGCAACTGGTAAATATACTGGCTCGGCGACGTAAAAACAATCCTATCTGCGTTGGGGAACCGGGAGTAGGAAAAACAGCAGTGATAGAGGGATTAGCACTCAAGATAGTGGAAGATGATGTTCCGGAAGTGATCAGTGGAGTAAGGTTACTCGAACTGGATATGGGTTTACTGGAAGCAGGAGCAGGCATAAAGGGAGAATTTGAAAATCGACTTAAGGGAGTTATAACTGAGATTAAATCTTCGGAACAGCCTATAATTCTTTTCATTGATGAGGCACATACTCTAATAGGTTCCGGTGGCGCTGCAGGGCAAAATGATGCTGCAAATCTTTTAAAACCCGCTTTAGCAAGAGGTGAATTACGTACAATTGCAGCCACAACCTGGAGTGAATATAAAAAGTATTTCGAAAAGGATCCGGCATTAGCCAGGCGTTTCCAATTAGTTAAACTTGATGAACCGACTGTTGAAACAACATCTTTGATTCTCAGGGGCATAAAAGATAGTTATGAAAAATCACATAATGTAATGATCACGGATGAAGCCTGCATCGCAGCAGCAGAAATGGCAAAAAAATATATCAGCGGCAGATTTCTTCCGGATAAAGCAATAGATTTAATTGATACCGCCTGTGCCAGAACAAAGATCAGTCAGAAGACATTACCTTATGAACTGGATAGAATTAAAAAGGAAATGATGGCTAACGAACGAACAATAGCTGCTATGCAGAGAGATTATGAATGCGGTGTGTCAGAATCCGAAGAAGAAATAATTATGATAAAAGCAAAGCAGCAGGAGCTTCAACTGGATTATAATCAAAAAGAAGAGCTCTGGCTTAAAGAAAAGGAGCTGGCAGAAAAACTGTTTGCAATTACACGAGACGAGACTTTAGATGGTGAACAAAAAAAATCGAAAACACTTGATTTAAGAAAACTTATCTCAGATATTCAACAGAACAATCCTCTAGTAAATATTGAAGTAAATCGCGATACTATAGCTCAGGTCATATCTGACTGGACAGGAATTCCTGTAGGAAAACTACAGAGAGAGGAAGCTGGTACAGTACTTCACCTGAAAGATAAATTAAGTGAACTGATAATTGGTCAGGATGATGCGTTAGAGTTAATTTCCAAAGGCTTGATAGCTGCAAAATCCGGGATTAGAAATCCGGAAAAACCATTAGGAATTTTTTTGCTGGCAGGTCCCAGTGGCGTTGGTAAAACAGAAACCGGACTATGTGTTGCAGACATAATGTTCGGAAGCCGGGATAATGTTGTAAATGTGAATATGAGTGAATTTCAGGAGAGACATCATATTAGTCGTTTAATTGGTTCACCTCCTGGTTATGTAGGTTACGGAGAGGGTGGAAAATTAACGGAAGCAGTTAGGCAAAAACCCTATAGCGTAGTATTGCTGGATGAAGTTGAAAAAGCTCATCCTGACGTAATGAATTTATTTTACCAGGTCTTTGATAAAGGAGAGTTATATGATGGAGAGGGCAAGAAAATAAATTTTCGCAATACAGTGATTTTTTTAACCACTAACCTGGCATCCGAAATAATCCAGAATTTAACTCTAAATAAAAAGAATGTTTGTGCAGATGATGTAGTAGAGCAGATACGACCGGCTTTAAGTGACCATTTCAAGCCTGCACTTCTGGCAAGAATGAATATCGTGCCCTTTTACGGATTAGGTGATGAAGCTATTGAAAAGATAACTGCTTTAACTCTGAACAAACTTAAAGAACGTTTAATGGAACAAAATAAAATTGAGCTTGATTATCAGGATGAAGTTATATCTGAAATAGCGGAAAGATGCCGGGTAGTGGAAACGGGAGCTAGAAATGTTCAATATATATTGGATAACTCGATTTTACCAAGACTATCCGAGAAAATTCTTATTGAAATGACTACGGGGAATATGCCGGATAAGGTATTTCTGAAAATGGGCGAAGATAAAAGTATTGATATTGAATTTTCCTGATGTGACTATTGTGAGATGATTCTGTAATTGATTGAAAAGTGAGGATACAATGGAGAATAAAGTTAAATATGGTTTATTGATTGACGGGAATGAGTCTGATTTATCAGTTCTGAAATTTGAAGCTCAAGAGAGCATTTCCTGCCCTTATATCTATAAAATTTTATTTAATTCAGATATTGATATACAGGATTTACGAGAAGTAGTAAAAAAACAGGCTCAATTTACATTAAATCTAGGTGTAAATTTCGAAAGGAAAATTATCGGGTATATAAATAAAATTAGTCAGGAGGATCAAAGAGATAATCGCAGCATCTACCGGTTAGAATTGGTTCCGCAAGTATACTTCGCAAAAAAACAGGTTTGTAACCAGGTATTTCTGGATAAAAGTGTCAGCGATATATTACCGGAATTACTTGAACAGATGGGACTTACAAGTAAGGAATTCAACATTGATTTTAAGAGCAGTAACGATTATAAGCAGCATAAATTCATTTCTCAATATAATGAAAGTTCACTTGATTTTATGCAGCGCTGGATGGCACGTCTGGGAATTTACTATTTTTTCGATGTGGAAAAGGATAATCAAAGCCTTATGATCATAGACAGCAATACTGTTCACCGCTCTTTACTATATTTTGATACTCTGGGCTTCAGGAGTGGGAGAGGAATGACCACTTTTGATGAAAGAATTATATGGAATGTACATGTTGATTATAATCAGATACCTCGTTCTATACTTCTGCGTGATTATAATTTTCATAAATCATCCATGGGGCTGGAACATAAGAAAATTATTGATATCAATGGTCAGGGTGATATATATTATTATGGAGAAGACTTCGAGACAGAAAAGGAAGCAGAATTCCTGGCAAATATTAGAGCAGACTCAGAAATATGTCATTCCATTGTATTAAAGGGCAGCAGCAACAATCCCTCTATAGCTCCTGGATATACGTTTACTCTAGAAGACCATTATCGAGATGATATGAACCAGGAATATCTGATAATAAAGACAAAAAGCAGTGGGATAAATGCAGATGAAAAAATGACAAATAATGCCCAGGGAGAGAGCAGCAATTCAATGAATTATCTGGTGGAATTTGAGGCAATCCCTGCTTTTATGCAATTCCGTAGTCATTATGCAGGAACAAAAGAATTAGTATCAGGCATTATCAGTGGTAGGATAGATTCAGCAGGAGACGGGCAATATGCAGATATTGATGATGAAGGGCGATATAAGGTGATTCTTCCTTATGACAGAAGCGGAAGAAGAGACGGTAGAGCATCACATTGGATACGAAAGAGTGAATCATATCTGGGAGATGATTATGGCATCCATTTCCCTTTGCATAAAAACAGTGAAGTATTAGTCAGTTTTGAGGATGGAGATCCGGATCGACCTGTTATTATCGGAGCAGTTCATAATTCCGAAAATAATAATCCTGTAACTGGTGAAAACTATACGCAGAGTATTATCAAAACTGCCGGAGGAAATAAGATAATAATAGACGACAATGAAGATAAAGAACTGATAAGTATTTATGGTAAGAAGGATGAGAAAATCGAAATTGAAAATGATCGGAATGTTAAAATTAAGAACGATGATGCAGAAGAAATCGGAAATGATCAAACATTAAAAGTTATAAACGATCAGCAGCTTAATGTTGGTAATGACCGTAATATAGAGATTGGCAACAACCTTACTGAGACAATTAATAATGATAACTCTGTTGAAGTAAAAGGAAATTTTAATCAAAAGATCGGTAAAGATACCAGATTAGAGATTAAGGGTAAACTTGATGAAATAATTGAGAAAGATAATAACCTGAAAAATAACAGTAATTACAATATTGATACGGCAAAAAAACTGATAATAACTGCCGGGGACAAGATACAGATCAAATGCGGCAGCAGTGAAATCGTAATGGATAAAAGTGGTAAGATACAGATAAAAGGAGTCAATGTTACTGTAAAGGCAAGTGGGACTCTAACTTTAAAAGGAGCTAAAATTGGAGAAAATTAAAGAGAAAGAGTATTATAGTGATTTTGAATATTCTAGATTATTAAATGAAAATCGAGGTCTGATAACTTCGGGATATATCCTGGAATTAACAAAAGATTCATTTGTGGTTATGCTGGAAAACAATTCCGAGAAAGTTAATATAACTGCCAGTATGAAACGCTTTAGAGAAGAAGATATAGGTAAATTGATTTTACTGATAAAATTGAGGGATGACTATATCGCTTTGGGTAGATTGTACCAGAAACCGGAACATATTATCACTAAGGAAGAAGAAGAGACAGAAGAATTAGTGATTAAGAAAAAATCAGTGAAAATTGATGTTTATAAAGATATTGAGTTAAATAACGGCAAAGGGTCTGTTTCCATCAAGAGCGACGGTAAAGTGATTGTAAAGGGAGAAAACGTTACAACCCGGGCGAGAAGAATAAACAAAATCAGAGGAGCAGCTATAGAGCTGAATTAAGATGAAAATAAAGAAGGTGTCAGCCACAGATTATAAGGATTTACACAGATTATTATTCGTATTGAACAAGACGAATAATAACAGGTGTAATGATTTTTGTGAATACACGAGAATTATATTTAATAAATTACAATTCACGACTCACGATTCACAACTCACAAGAAAGGTAAGTTATGTGGCGATTGGATAACAAGACTGAATTTCCGGTCAAGAGTATGTTTTACACAGATAAGGCAGGTATAAGCCACTGGGTAATAGTATGTAAAATAAGCTGGGATATGAACAGCGAGATAATTAAACTGGCCGATGAACAGCAAGCGATACGATTCATTGACGAATATATTGATAATGATTTTAGTCAGGCAGTAAATTATGGAAACGACTTAACTCCCTTAAAAAATAAAACGGATATAATTATTAAGGGTCATGCTTACCTGCCCTTTAGTGAAGGAAATTATTTTGACATAAGTCTTAGTTTTGGAATTATTGAAAAGGTCTTACGAATAAGAAAAGAAAGATATTTAATGAAAACATTAATGGGAACAAGAATAGTTGAGGGTGATTTTCCGGAAAAGATTTCTCTTGGCTATGAAAATGCTTTCGGTGGAAAATATAAAACAGACAAAGAAGAGAGAATATTTTCTTACAATCCGGCAGGTAAAGGATATACTAATATCAAGCTGGTCGGATCGGAAAAAGTATATTTACCATTACTCGAATATCCCGAAGCTCCATACAATAACCGGAAGGGAGAAATCCCTCCAGCAGCTTTAGGATATATCTCGCCATTTTGGGAGACTAGAAGGATTTATGCCGGAACTTATGATCAGAAATGGCTGGATGATAAGTATCCTTTTTATCCTGATGATTTTTCAAATCAGTTCTGGCAGCAGGCTGCAGAAGATCAGCAGTATCCCGGAGAAATTTATGGAAATGAGAAACTAAGGCTTACGAATATGACAAAAGGAGGGAATCATATAAACACTTTACCGGAAAATCGGGAATTGTATCCTTTTGAAATCAAATCAATAATTAAAGGGAAGAGTTCTAATCATAAATATAAAATTAATACGTTGCTTATTGAGCCGGATGATATGACAATTTCAACCGTCTATGCTGCCGAAATGGCCTATGATCCGGATATGGATGATGATATTATAGTTACAATTAATCAATTACTGGACGAGAGTAAAAGATGTTAGCCAGATATTACACAGATTGCTCATCTTTCATCATCAATTTCTTTTTATTCAAAACAAATCACAAGTTACGAATCACGAGTTACGAGTTACAAATCACGAGTCACGAATTATGTATATAAATGATTATGCTGTTCAATCTGCCTGTGGCTGGGGAAAGAAACTGAATGCAGTAACCATCATAAATAATATTGTCAAATTACAGCAGCATCCACTGATCTTGGGTTTAAATGGTGGTGATTTATTATGTGTAATGTGCGAGCATTTACCTGTGACTATGGAATATAAGCATAGAATTGAAAAAATGCTGGAGTTTGCCTTACAGGAGGTTAATGAAAATTTCGATGGAAGAGAAAAATATGATTTTATTTTGGGATTGCCTGAAATTCAAACAGGTAAACCCGGATCGGCCTTTGATAATCTGGATACGATCATCGAAAAGGAAATTGGTGAAAAAATAAATAAATACCGGAAATACACGGGATATAAAAATCTGGGTTATGAGTTATTGAAAATTACTCAGGATATAATTAGAGAGGGAGAAACTGAGAATGTTATAACCGGTTCACTCGATTCTCATCTAAATGAGGAATATATAAATTATTTGAAAAGAGAAAAAAAAGTCTATGATGAGAGCAAAAGTGAAGGCATCGTACCGGGTGAAGCTGTAGTGATATTGAAGTTGAGCAGGGATCAAAAAAAAGCAAGACAAAAAATAATATTTATGATGCAATCCGAATCTTTAAAAGAAATATTCAAGGCATTGTTCCAGGACTTTCCTGATATTGTTATTGAGCAGGTGATTGGAAATTTCAATACACGAAAGAAAATTAATGAGTATTTTCTGGCATCTATGAAGTTCAGTTCTCATTTCAAGAAAATGGAAATGTATAAAACACCATCAGGTTTCTTTGGTGATACTGGTGTTTCAGAGATTTTTATAATGCTGTTGATTGATTATATAAATCGCAGCAGTGATTCATACCAGACAAGTTTGATCCTTGAAAAATCGGAAAAGATGTGGTCTTTTATACTAGTGGAAGGCAATAAATGGTAACAGTTGCAGGAAACAAACTTTCTTTGTGTCACAAAGGTTGTGGAGGTGTTGCTATTGCCAGTATTCCCGATGTTTGCAAAACTCCAGGACCAATGGGTATGATAGTGTCTCCCTTCCCTAATATTGCTCAAACAGCGGATTTACAGGGTGGTTCAACAAAAGTAAAAGCAGATGGGAATAGTATTGCAATTCAGGGTAGTAAGTTATCCCGTAGTACTGGAGATGAAGCTGGCGTTGGTGGTGGTATTATTTCTGGTGTAAATATGGGTGAAGCTGCTTTCACTACTTTTTCTCCAACCGTACTTGTCGAAGGAAAACCTGCAAGTCGATTTATGGATAAACTCACTATGAATAAACAGAATACAGCCTGTATGAGTGGGATCATAATCCCTCCTGTCGCAGCAGGAGGAGGTGGAGGAGGCGCAGGAGACACTGAAGAGATAAAAGAAGAAGAACTGAAAGGTATAACTATTCAGGATAAACAAGGAAGAAAGGTTACAAGCGCAAAGAAATTATTAATAGTTCCAGAAACAAAAAAAGAAATTGAGAGTGAAATTGAATTAACAGGTCTGGTTGACAATTACAATGAAATGAAAAATCCGTTTAATGAATTAAAGAAATTGGTGATAGGCACTTTTGATGATGCAGAAAAGGCAGGAAGAGCTTATAAAAGAAAAAAAGCATTTAGAAAACATGATAAAGAGGAACCGCCTGATAGTGCTGTTGTAAAATTAGTTTTGAACTGGAAATTTGGAGGGAGTGATATTTTATCTGTGGATTTGGAAAAAGAAATCGGTGGAGAAGGAGAGAAAGTAGATAACTATATAGGATCAGATATTAGCGGAATGTATGAGGAAGAAAAAACAGATAAAAAAGAATATGAAGTGATATCGGATTTTAAATTTTCAGTTGCAAATTGTAAAACCGAACCCGTTCCAAAGGAACTTGTCATTAAACGGGGAGTGGCAAAAGATACTATTGAAGTACTTCAGTATCCCGATGATGAATTTGGTGTGAAGGTTGTGATAGAAAATATTTTGGACTTTGAGAGAAAGATAAATAAAAATATCAAGGATAGTATTTCTAATAGAATAGGATTTGTAGATCCGATATTGGCTATCAAATTAGCCAATTTAAAGTGGGAAAATAAATGGGGATGGAAGGAGGATAAAGCCTCTTGGGATGCATATCATAATTTTATTTCTGAACTGGGTTCTGATCCTCTTGTGGGTATTGATTTGGGGCTACGAATTAATCTAATGCGGCTTATATTATTTCTTGCATTGGGCATTCCACCAATAGTAGGGAAATTAATAGGAGAGTATCTAGCTGACCTGATAATAAATATCTTTTTGACAATTAGAGTAAAAGTTTTTTTTCGTTTTGATAATAGAAATTACGTTTATCATGAATCCAAATTTGATTTAAGTGGTGTACTGGGAGTCGAGGGAGGTATCAAAGTTCAAGCCGTGCTAAGTTTGGGTTCCGAATATTATGCATCGTTAAAAATTACTCTTGAAGCTCATCCAACGATTGAAGGAGAAGCTAATTTCAGGTATGACAAACCTTACTTGAAATCTTTGTATAGTGTATTGGCGAATAAATGTGAAGCAACATTTACAGTAGGAACCAGTATCGGGAAAAAATCCCCCTTTAGTTTTTTAAGTGAACTAGTCAAATACAAGCATGAAGATATTTGGGTGTGGTGGGATAAAAAAGAAATTGTGAAAGATAAAAAATTGTTTGATATTGAAGTAGGGTGATATGGAATATTACTACCTTTTTATATGTTGTAATAAATTAAATTTACTGGCAGGCATAAATGGTGCCTGGCTTTTCCGAGATTTTAGCGGAAAATTTTCCTCAATTCATGAACCTGTAAATTTATGGTTATTGCCTGAAACTAATTATATAAATATAGATTATTTTCAATTAAATGAGAGTTTATTGAAAAAAGGGAAAGCAGAAATTGAAATTAAATTGTTTCGTGCTGATACAAGCAAACCAGAGTCTCTTGAATCGGCAGAAGAATATTACAAATTTGCCTGGAAATCAAATGATTATAGTCCTATTATACCTCAAATAATGAAAATCCCATTAAATTTACAGCTCCCAGGAATTGTCCAGTATGATATATGGGAAAAAGCAGAGGATCTAACAGATCTGAATCTGAATAAACATGAAGAAGAATATTCTCAAACTGATGTCAATGAAATATACCAATTACTACGGAACTACATTTCTGGAATAATAGCAGGAGATATTGATACATTACTCTCTCTTCAGGAATTTAAATTCAGAGAGGAATCGAAATCCAGATTTAAAAAATTCAATGATGTTCAAGAAAATATTCGAGGTCAATATGCAAAAATGGCTGGATCTAAATTAAGAGAATGGAATGAATTATCAAAAGATAACATTTCATTTAGAAAAATTTATGGAAATAAGATTTTAGAAATTAACAAAAATGTTAATCAATATCCTGTGTCTGTTGTAATTGATGATGAAATCTTGCTAGAGGTTCCGATCTATCTATCCAGGTTGTCAGGAAATTGGATTATTGTAAGGTAGGTTTTATGAAATATGTAATATCAATTGTAATCGTCTTTTACGCAATATATCTCACCATAAAATTTTTAGGCAATACGAAAAAATCATGGTTGGAGATAGAAGGAGAAATACTGGAAAATCATATTAACGAGCTTTACAATAGTACTACTTTAGAATCTCATAAAAGTAGGACTTATGAGGTAAGTATTAAATATTCATATTCCTATCTGGGAAAGGAATATCAGAGTGATATAGTTTATGATAAAGACGAGATAATTTTTGATTCGAATTATCAAGCAGAACAATTTCTTGAAGATTATATACCAGGTTCAAAAGTAAAAGTTTATATTGACGAGGAAAATCCAGATTCATCTTGCTTGATTTCTGTCACATTGACAAAGAAACAAGAGCTTGGTATTATCTTTTTTGTTATTTTGATAGTTGCATTAATGATATTTTTTATAATAAAATTTGTTTAGGTCAAAACATATGCAGATACAGGATAGTTTCTTTACAGATTTCAAGAAAGACGCTGAGTTACAGTTAATGACAGAGTTACTGGAGAAGGCTGAATTCTGCTATGAGAGTCTCTGTGTTTCATATAGTGACCATGAACTTATCTGGGTTGATTTTATTCAACAGGAAGAAGAACTGGATCAGGTTATTACTTCTTTCTGCCAGTTTTTCCCGGAAATACTGGAATTTATCATTGAGAAGATGGATCCGTCAGAAAGGTTATATTACTATATAAATACCAGGATTTTTCTGCAGTTGGAACAAAAGGATTTCCTTACGGCTTTAGTTATGAAGTTAAACTGGAGTGATCAGGAATTAGTTCTTGGTGTCTTTGATGCGTTATGCCATAGTGAAATATCAGATACAAGGACATTGGCATCAATAGTTGAACCCTTGCAGATAAAGCAAGATATTTTGAAAATATACCAAATTCTCATTGGCTTAAAAGATACTCTTGATGTTGTTACTAAAGATAATTTAGTTTATGTTTCCCGTTATAATCTGATAGCTGAGGAAACAGATATAAACTTAATGGAAATCAGCGATGATTTATCTTTACTTGATGTTATGTACCTTTGCAGATTCAATCGTTTGCAGAAAGAAATAATGGGATTAGTTCCCAAACTTGTTGGAAAGAATAAGTGGCACTATTTGTCTGCTGCCTTATTACACGCTAATGAATACTTGATAAGCTGCTGGAGTAATGCAGGGAATTGTAATAAGTTAAAACAGGCTCTTGCTCTGGAGGGAACTCCTGGTAATTATGATCTATTGCTGTCATCATTAAAAGAAGATAATGATAAGCTGACCACAGCGAATTGTATGCGATTCTTAAGTGGAAAAGGCAGAAAAATCTGGCAGCATTTAGAGGAAGAAATTCCTGAAGATGAGCTTATGGATGATGAAAAGGGAAAAGGAATAAAAATCATAAGAGAAGTCGAGGATTTTGATTGCAGTTATGAATACTGGCAGGATATTGGAGAAGAAAATAATTTCTGGCAGGGACAATCTAGCTTAAGATGGGGAACGCTGATTAGCTGTGATCTGAATAAGCAGTTATTGAATTCGTCAATACCTGGTTTATGGCGTTATTATATTCTCTTTTCCGATAGTAATATTAAGTTGTGCCCCATTAAAAATGTAATAAAACAGAAAGAAATATTGGAGGATTGACATGAATTTAAAGAAATTAATTTTAATTGTAGCTGTTTTAGTTATTCTGATTGTTTTAGTATTATTATTATGGCCTCCGTCGCCGCTTCCTGAGGTTGATTTAACAATTAATAATCCCGGAGGATTTTCAGGAGAAGTATATGTTGATGGAGATTTAAAAATTGAGTTAAAAACAGATACTAAGCCTGATATAATCAAGATTAAGAAGCCAGCAAAGAATATTGGAACTGAAACACACGAAATAAAGATTATCACAGAATCAGGCGATGAATATACAATTACCAAAGACGTGAGATATGTGCACACAGCAGGCCCTACGGTCACGTTAAAAGCCCTGAAAGTAAAGAATGCTGATAATATTGAGTGTGAAGCAACACTGATTTATGATGCCACAAATAAGGATGAAGCAGCAAGTCAGGTTTTCAAATTGGCTGGTGGGGAAGAAAAAAGCTTTCCCATGCTGGAAAGCCGAACTGGAACCGTGGAATTTACTGCTTTAGAGCATAAAGACTGTTATGAGTCTATTACTAAGAACTTTGATTTAGTTGGAAAAGATCTTGATTCTGTCAGCGGTAGTCCTAAATTCCAGAATTTTGACCGGTCTTTTTCAATTAAAAATCCTTTGCAGAAAACAGATACTTTTACTGTTAAGAGTGGCACACAAAATATAAAAGAACTTTCTCTTACGGGAGAAAAAGAGCAAGAAGTTAACGTTGGATCTCATTACGGAAAATTAGAAATATATTTTCCAGATAGAAATATTTCTCTTTTCACAAATATTGGACGGTATGATAAAATTGGAAAATTGGTCAATTATGAACCATTAGAGAAATTGATATCCATTAATAATGTTAAAAATTTACCGGGTGTGAAAGTGAAAGTTAATAACCAGGCTGAAGCGATGTCTCTTACAAGTTTCAATCCATACACTATAACTACAGCAGGAACTTATACATTCGAGATATACGTCCCTGATACTAACTACGAACCTGGGAAGGAAGAGAGAAATATTGCACAAACCAGCCCACATGAACAGACAATAGATTATGATCCCGACCGGCGCTTTGAAGCGAAAATTGAAAATCCCAAGAAAGTGGAAATGACAGTTGAATATAACGGGACAACTGAAAAAAAATCAGGAGATTGGATAAAAACCTTTAAACAGGATGAAATTCCCAGTGTTAGTGTTGTAATCTCGGGAAATTATTTCGAAGATGATCCTCATACTTTCCCCTTTTCCTCAAAAGATGGTGTATCAACTTATGAATTTATACCAAAGTGGAAGAAAGGACAGATAAATGTTACTTCTCTTCTAGCTGGCGGGAATCTAAAAATATTAAATACTGCAGGTAATATTGAATTAGATAAGCAAACAGTAACGGGTGATATTCTTTCACCGGCATTGGATCAAGGGCATCAATACACAATTGAAATCTCTGGTTCAACAATTCCTGATACCACCCAAACAATTTTCCTGGATAGCGAACTTTATCATTTCCATTATGGTCCTGGAAGACTCGTTAAGATAAACCTACCATTCCCGGATGAAATAACCAGAAATTCTCAAATCTGGATCGATAAAGTACTTCAAGATATTGCCAGTAATTCTATAGAAGCAAGAGCAGGTAAGCATACATTAAAAATTGCCTTCAAAATCGGTGACTGGGATCAAGCACCCTTTGAAGAAATAATCAATATTCCTTATAATCAGGAAGCCTGGAGCCCTCAACTAAAATTGTACAATGTAAACGTGACTACTAACCTTGATAATGAAGGAGGAGCAAAGGTCTATATAGATAACAAAGATACAGAGTTGCTGACCCCCACGACAATTCCCTTCCTGAGTGATGATCTGGCCAGTATTAAATGCCTTAAAGGTGTAACTCAGACATTCCCTTTATTTAAACCTTCAGAAAAAAATAATGTGCATTTTCGCTTTCCCATACCGGAGGCCGCGGTAGAACTTGCCAAGGCAAATGGATTTAGAACCTTGTATGAAGCTAATCCGAATCCGAACTCCGCTGATGCCATTAATAGTTTGATGGAGTATAGAAACAGTCTTGATAATGCTGGTAATATTGATTCGGAAATGCCTGAGCTTTGGAATGCCTATTTATGGTTTAATCTTAAATGGCTGAAGAATGATGATAAATCCCTGGTAGAACAGGCTCGGATTCAATATTATGATCCGGTTCAATCAGGACGTTACCAGCTTTCTGATTGGGATAAATTTCTGAATAATGGTTTGATGTATGCCATTTATATTAAATGTGCTAAATTTTCGGAGAACCAGCAGGAGCAATATTACTACCTAGAAGATAAGCTAAATTTACTTGATTCAGCTCTTAATTCATATTATGCTATAAATACGAAAAAAGATCCTCTTCTTAATGATGAAATTATGCTTTCAGTATTGTATGGTTTATTCCTGACAGGATCCGTGCTTAATTCCGAACCTCAGCAACGCGATGAATATTCAGAGAAATTTGAGAATCTAAGAGATTCTTATATTCCTTCTCCTGTGAATAAAAACCAATTTGCGAAAGCATATCAATGGGAAATTAACAATTAAGAAAGGATGTGATATGTTTAAGAAATTATTTATTCTAATTTTCTCTATTTCTTTAACAGCCTGTCCGCACAAGCTGGAAATCCCTAAAGATTACAACAGTAGTGAAGATCCTGTTACCAGTAGAAGATTCCAATGGTTTTATAATGCTCACTGTCAACGAAATCAAGTAAACATTAGAGAAGCAGAAAAAGAACTGCAAACAGTAGCTGCAAATTGGATTAAGCCTAAAGAACTGGAAAAGAAAACTTTTGAACTTATATGGCAAGCCAAACCCAGCGACTTTACGATGACTAATGCTCTTGCCTGTCAAGTTGATCCTATGGGGGATATTCTTACAATCTTAGAGAAATTCAGCGATGATTACACGACCTATCTTAAATATAAAGGTGAGACAATTAAATTGAATCAGAGTGATGAAAGACTGATCAATGGCAATCTCAGTGTCAAATTTTACCTGCCCTTTCGCTGGTCTCATACCAGTGATATCATTGCATATTCTGCCAATGACAAAGCATATAACCAATTATTTCTTGCCTTTGTCATAAAGTATGAAGATACTCCATTATCAAAGTTTTTTCAAGTCACTGATGATCTTAAAGATGTTTATTACTATGACCCTGTCTGGTCATTTGATGATGAATTTCTTGCCTATACTCAAGAAAATATGAATGGTAGCATCATTAAAATTCTTGATCTGAAAAAGCAGGAAATCTCTTCGCTGAAGCTCGAAAAACAGACTCACTGTTTCCGCTTTTCTACCAAAGGAGGATATGCTGCCTTTGCTGTTGTAAAAGAAAATGATAATTATGTTCCCATTGTTTTTTCCGATTGGAGGAAGTCAGATGTCTACACTTCTTTTCCTTCTCTTAGCAGCAATTGCCCCCTGATGAGGGCTTCTTATGCTGATAACGGTGACCGTATTGCTCTTTTGCAATATACCAGCAGTACTATGGATTCTCTGCGTCTGGCAATTATTGACATTGAATCCGAGCAGGTTTATCCGGCAGAGAAAAAACTCGTTAAGGAAGATGAATTCGAATATGAGATTACCCCAATGAGTGATCCTGTCTGGTTATATGATGATAACTTTCTTATTTGTACCTCAAAAAAGGAAGTCTTTTACAGTTTCGTAAACAGGATCAACCTGGAAAGAGCTTACGACATTTTATATTTAAAACCATATACTGCAAGTAACATCTCAAATGTAATTTCCCCTTCTTTTTCACCGGTAAAAAATGAGGTTATTTTCTTTAACCCAATTGAAAAAAATAATGCTTATACTTTTAAAGATTACAAAAAAGAAGAAAATGATCGTCCTGAATTAGTTCAAACAATGTACTGGGAAACAATGATTGAGGACTTTAATGATAAACCAGAAGATAAAGGCGGGAAAAAATTTTCCGGTAAAACAAGATTAAAAATTATCAGCAATAATTTTATTCCTAAAGAATCAGTTCCACCTGATCGTCAGAAAGAAGGATTGGTTTTTAAGCAAAAGATTAAAAATAAATATGTCTGGACTCTGCAATTCGATGAGGCACCCAAGAAAGGAGAGATTGTTATTCTGCAATGGGATATTCAATTAACTCAATCTGCAAATATCCGTGGAGGTACTTTCTATACCGAATTACTTGAAACAACAAGTTATAAAGAAACCACGGTGGTTAAATAGTGAATGATAAATTTACTATGAATTCTGCATAATTGGCAGAATATCAGAGGTGAAAATTTAAATTAGATGGATCAGCAGGGAAATAGGTTAAGAATTTAGTCCCTGTTTATGTGTTAGTGGTAATTCTCAGTAAAATAATTGATCTTTATAGACATA